>NZ_JAGQCT010000010.1:0-111385 GCF_024346335.1 Cyanobium sp. ATX 6E8
GATGCCGTCACTGCTGAGCGATCCCTGAGGGAAGAAGAACGAGCAAGGAAGAGTCTCTGATCGCTCAGCAGTGAGTGATCAGGCTTGCATTCGTGCGGCCGGGCGTCCCGACCCCTGAACGCATACACGCAAATAATTTTGATTTCCATCAAACGCTGGTGTATTGAGCATTACCTCCCAAAAACCACGGCCATCTACATTGTTAGTGAGAGCAATACCTAATGTCAGCCCGTCTGAGTCACCAAGATTAATTTCACTATCAAGATAAAAAGAAAGATCGGCAAAATCCGGGTTATTCACCAACCGAAAATCTAGATCAATTAAAGCATCTAACTCAACCAGGGCATTGAGCAAAAAACCATAAAGATCGTCATCTAAGTGCAGAGTCTGGATCGTTTGACGACCAAAACCGCCTCCATTGATCTCAGTTCGTCCAGATGGCCGATGCAAATAAACATCCATCACGCCATCGCGTACCACCTGCTGGCTGGTGAAACGCTGGAAGTCTGGTGAGATAAGCTGCTGGGGAGGGATCAACCGAAAGTTGAGTTGATCGGAAGTCCAATGGGTTTTGGATAGGGAAATCGTGTCGAAACCAGCAACTAGGCATCGGTAACACATCAGGTCTTCCCCAGAACGCCAAAACAGAACGTGGCCTAGACCATCACCCTATCCAACCTGCAGATTCACACCCAAGGGTCCCTCGAATCATCAAGCTCGGTTGGCCAGCCGCGATCCGCTGGAGCATCGGGGTCCGACCAGCCGTCCCAAATTTCAGACTCAAGGCGCTGGTCCGAGCTGTCGCGTAAAAAAGCCTCCTCCTCCTCCTCCCAAGCATCGGCCTGGCTGGAGTCGTCCAGCGGCTCATTCCAAGGCGGCTCCTCCAACCACCCCTCCAGCCGCTCTTCAACGCGGCTGCCGGCCTCCTGCATCTGATCGCGCCAGCGGCGGGAGCGACGCAAGAACTCCTGGCGCACACTGGCCCGGGCCAGGGGCAGGTCGTCGAGGCTCTCCAGGGCCGTGAACACCTGGCCAGGCTGTTGATCAACCAGGCGATCCAGGCTCAGGCGCCAGCGGCTGCTGCCGGGCAAACGGGGATCGCTGCGGCTCACCAGATAGTGGCGGATGCGGCCCGTGCGCAGCTCGATGGCGGCATCGGCGAGGCTGCCGATGGGCTGCTGACGGCGATCGAGCACCACCGCCTCGATCAGGTTGGGTAGCCGCTCCACAACGTCCTGATCAGTTTCGGCGGGCTCTCCCTGCACCAGCACCTCCAGGTCGGTGAGTCCGCGCAGTTGGTTGAGGCGCCACACCAGCCGGCGGGCGCCAAAGGCCGAAGGCTTGGACACCCAACCCAGCACCCGATGCACCGGTGGGTGCATCCACACCTGCAGGCCGGCGCCGTGGTCGAGGCCCTGGTCACAGCGAACTCGACGGCGCAGCAGCTCACTCAGCAGCAACTGCTCCGGAAGGGCCACCACGGTCAACTGCGGATCTGAACGGGCATGACCAGATAGGTGAACTGATCTCCCTCCGCCGGCGTCAGGATTGCCGGAGTGGTGGGTGCATTGCACTGCAGCAGCACCTGATCACAGGCCATGGCCTTGAGCCCATCGAGCAGATAACGCACGTTGAAGGCGATCTGGATGGCGTCCCCCGTGATCGACGCTGCCAGGCCTTCCGAGCCACTGCCCACATCCTGAGCATCGGCCTGGATCAGCAACTGACCCGTGGCCGGTTCGGCACTGAGCTTCACCACGTTGTTGTGCTGATCAGCCAGCACCGCCACCCGTTCCAGGCCAGACACCAGGGCGCGGCGATCGAGGGCGATGGTGCGGCTGAAGCTGTCGGGGATCAGCTGGCGGTAGTTGGGGTAGGTGCCATCAAGGCTGCGGCTGGTGAGCACCTGATCAGCCCACAGGAACACCACCTGGCCGCGGTCGTAGAACAGGCTCAGCGGCTCGGCGGACTGGCGACCGGAGAGCAGGCGCTCCAGCTCCCGCAGAGAGCGGGCGGGAACGGTAACGGCAAAGGGATCGCCGCCATCCCCCTCGACGGCGGCGCTGGCATGGGGCAGGCAGAGCACGGCCAGGCGATGGCCGTCGGTGGCTGCACACTCGAGGCCACTGGGGTCGAGTCGCAGGTGCACTCCGGTGAGGAGCTGCTTGGCCTCATCGCCACTGCTGGCAAACAATGTGGCGCGCAGACCCTTGACCAGGGCATCCGCCTCCAGCCGGATCGGCGTGCCGCTCTGCACCAGGGGCAAGTCGGGGAAATCCTCCGCCGGCATACCCCGCATCTGGTAGCTGCCCGACAAGCTGGTCAGCTCCACCTGTTCGGAACCTTCCGGACAGTGCAGGGTGATGGGGCTGTCGCTCGAGAGCCGCGACACGATTTCACCAAACAACCGAGCCGGCAGGGTGATGGCACCACTGGTTTCAACGCTGGCGGGCAGGCTGGTCTGAATGCCGAGGCTGAGGTCAAAGCCGGTCAGGCTGAGCCGACCGGTGCCCGCATCGGCGGTGAGCAGCACGTTGGCCAGCACCGGATGGGTGGGCCGGCTGGCCACGGCCCGGCTCACCAGCTGAAGGCTGGTGCTGAGTTCGGACTGGGAACAGACCAGCTTCATGGTGTGGGTGTCGAGAAGCCTGACGGCTGGAAACGGGGAGCCCCCACGCTTCCACAGGCCGGCTGATTCCGCAACGTCGGTGAACCGGCTTCAACAGCCTTTTCGATCATGGGATTAATGGATTCCATCAGAAAGAATGAAACCGTCGTCGTAGGGGCTGGGGGAAACGGGGAAAACCCAGAAAACACTCGAGGCAAGAGGGATGTGCGGCTTCGAGGGCTGAGGCTTGTTGAACCGGACCTGCGGGAAAGATCGGTTTTTCCACCTTTTCCCAGTGTTGTGGAAAAAGAGGGTGCTCCATCGCTGTTCTTGGGCATGCGCTTCTCCCCGGTAGAAAGGAGTTTTTCCCACGCTTTCCCTCAGACGCTTTGCCAATTGGTTAGCCCCGAAGCGGCCGAGTTAGAAGCCCATCACTGCAGCCACCTTGGCCGTATCAGCCTCCAGGCCGGTGTGGAAACGGGCGTCGTTGTGCTCGATGGCCGTGGTCGGGTCCTTCAGACCATTGCCGGTGAGCACACACACCACCGTGGCTCCCGCAGGCACCTCGTCTCTCCGCTTGAGCAAGCCCGCCACCGAAGCGGCGCTGGCGGGTTCGCAGAACACCCCTTCACCGCCGCCCAGCAGCTTGTAAGCCTCGATGATTTCGGCGTCGGTGACGGCCATGAAACCGCCGCCGCTCTCGCTCCTCACATTCAGCGCCTTGTCGCGGTTCACCGGGTTGCCGATCCGAATCGCCGTGGCAATGGTGTCCGGTTGATCCACCGTGTGGCCCAGCACCAGGGGTGCCGATCCTGCTGCCTGGAACCCCATCATTCGCGGCAGGTTGCGGCAGTGCCCGGCGTTTCGGTATTCGTTAAACCCCATCCAGTAGGCGCTGATGTTGCCGGCGTTGCCGACGGGAATGCAGAGCCAATCCGGGGCCTCCCCCAGGGCATCCACCACTTCGAAGGCGGCCGTTTTCTGGCCCTGCAACCGGTAGGGGTTCACCGAATTCACCAGGGTGATCGGGTACTGGTTGGCCACGTCCTGCACGATTGCCAGGGCCCGATCGAAGTTGCCCTGGATGGCAATCACCTCGGCGCCGTAGAGCAGGGCCTGGGCCAGTTTTCCTTGGGCCACGTAGCCATCGGGAATCAGCACGAAGGCGCGCATCCCACCCCGGCGGGCATAGGCGGCGGCGGCGGCTGAGGTGTTGCCCGTGCTGGCGCAGATCACCGCTTCCGAGCCCGCCTCCTTGGCTTTGGAAATGGCCATGGTCATGCCCCGATCCTTGAAGGATCCGGTGGGGTTGAGGCCGTCGTATTTGAGAAACACCTTGACGCCCCTACCGATCCGTTCGGCGATCACCGGGGCTGGGATCAGCGGCGTGGCCCCTTCATGCAGGGTGATCACTGGCGTCTTGCCGGACACCGGTAGCCAGCGCCGGTAGGCCTCGATCAAACCGGGCCAATCCTGCATCGTCGGACGGGGTCCGAAGGGTCCCTTGCTCAAACGCCTCAGGGAACGGAGCAAGGGCACGGGTTAGAGCAGTGGCTGGGGTGAATCTACGGCGCGGCTCCAGGGGCATCGCCCCGCAAGCCGTCGAGCGGCGATTCGGAGAAGAAGCGCACCAGTTCGGCGATGGAATTGGCTTTGCTCAACAGGTTCATCAGGGCGGGGATGCTCACCTCCATCTCCAGGGCGGGATAGGCCTGGAAAAAGGAGAGCGGTGAGATCGAACCGTTGCCAGCCACCACTCCCATCACCATCGCTGAGCGCAGGGCGGGCACACCAACCTTGGATGCCTTGAGCGGGTACACAATTTGGGCCAGACGCTCCAGGATCGCTTCACCGATCCGGGTGTTCAGCAGTCGGCTCACCAGGGTGACCGGCAGGCTGATCGACTGGTTCAGCAGCTTGGCAACGTCCTTGGGATTTTGTTTGCTGAGGCGCAAGACGTCGACCAGCAGCCCTTGGGCCTCGCCGGTTTGGGCCAGGTGCTCCAGCTCAGCCACGGCGATGGAGCGCCGGAAGGCACCACTGACAAACACCAGGTTTTCCGCCGCGGCCACCGGAGCCAGTGTTGCTGAGGGCAGCAAACCCATCAGGCTGAAGCCCAGGGCAATCGCGGCCAGGCCCTGACGCTTGCGGCCTGGATTTGAGTGGCGGAAGGCGCTTTGCATGCGACCCAGCCTACGGCGGTTGTTTCTGTGGTCAGGCCGGAACGAGCACATCGCGCACCAGCCGCACCACCCCCCGTTCCGCCAATCCGCGGGCCAGTTGAACCCCCATCTGGCGCAGTTGCGGTTCCCCAAGTAGTCGGGGCAAACGCCGCAGCACCATTTGGGGCTCAAAGCCCGGCAGCGCTTGAAGGATGCCCATCAACTGCCGCACCGGCTCGAGATCGAGCAGCGGTTCGTTGGCCTCGCTGAGCCGGTGGCGCCGCAGGCCCGGTGGTTGGAGACGTTCCGGCAGGCGTTTTCCCAGCCGCAGTGTGGTCTGCCAGGCCACCGCATCCATGCGGGCCACCATTGCGTCCACCAGCTGCTGGCGCAGCAGGCCGCCGTTGGGAGAGAACAGGAAGCTGAGCACTTGATCGAGCAGCCCGTCCAGATCCAGCTGGGCACCCTGGGACGCGCTGGCGATCAGGTTGTCGAGCCGTTGCCAGCGGAAGATGTCGCCGTCGAAGAGCATCTCCTTGAGGCTTCGGCGCAGGCTGGGATCGGGATCCTCCATCAGTCGCCGAGCGAAATAGGGATAGGCGGCGCCGAGGATCTTGAACTCAGGATCCACGCTGAGGGCGATGCCTTCGAGCGTCACCAGCGAGCGGATGATCAGGGCGTAGTAAGGCGGCACCTGGAATGGGAAGCGATACATCACGCCGCTGAGGTCGTCGGTGACGGCCTTGAAGTCCATGCGGCTGACGCCCTGCTCGATCGCCTGGCCAAACACCGTTTCAAAGGCGGGCACGATCGGCTCAAGGTTCACGTCCTCGGCCAGGAAGCCCAGGCTCACAAAATCCTTGCTGAGCTTGCTGAAGCTGCGGTTGACCAGGTGCACCACCGCCTGGATCAGGCCGGTGCGCGACTCGCGGCTCACCTCGCTCATCATCCCGAAATCCAGATAGGCCAGGCGGCCATCCGACAGGGCCAGCAGGTTGCCGGGGTGGGGGTCGGCGTGAAAGAAGCCGTGCTCCAGCAGTTGCTGCAGGCTGCAGTTCACCCCCACGCTCACCATGTCGTCGGGGTCGACGCCGATGCCGCGCACGGCTTCGAGGTTGGTGAGTTTCACCCCCTCGATCCACTCCATGGTCAGCACCCGGCGGCTGGTGGCCTGGTGGTAGATGCGGGGAACAGCGATGCGGGGGTTGTGGGCATGCAGTTCGGCGAAGCGTTCGGCGTTGGCGGCTTCGTTGAAGTAGTCCATCTCCTCGAACACCCGCTTGCCCAGCTCATCGATCAGGGCCACCAGATCGCTGCGGATCAGACCGATGTTCTGGTTGAGCCAGGCGGCGATGTTGCGCACGATGTAGAGGTCGAGCGTGATCTGCTCGCGCAGGCCGGGGCGCTGCACCTTCACGGCCACCGGTTGGCCGCTCTTGAGCACCCCCTTGTGCACCTGGCCGAGGGAAGCAGCGGAGATCGGTTCGGCGTCGAGCTGCTCGTAGACGTCGAGCACCGGGGCGCCCAGGTCCTCCTCGATGCAGGCCATGGCCAGCGCCGAGTCGAAGCCGGGCAGTTGGTCCTGCAGCTGGGCAAGTTCCTCCAGCAGCAGCGGCGGCACGATGTCGGGCCGGGTTGAGAGGGCCTGGCCGGCCTTGATGAAGGCGGGGCCCAGAGAGGCCACCAGATCGGCGGCTTCCTTGGCGCGGTCGCGGGCCCGGCCGGGGCTCTTGAGCCGACCTGTGAACCAGTCGAAACCAACCCCCAATAGATAAAGACCGATCGGCACGAGGGTTTGCCAGAGCCGCCGGATCAGCCGTTGCGGGTGGCCCGCATAGATGCGGGTGATGGTGGCTGGGTCGTACTCCAGTAGGCCGGCGACCTCCAGAAAGTCGCTGAGTTCGGCGGAGGTTTCAGGAGAGGCGCTCGCCATGCTGGGGGCCAGGCCGCCAGGGGGGCCATCTGAAGGTCGTCCCCCTCTTCTAAACGAAAGACACAGCCGCTACGGTCGGCTTCAACACCCGGTGGCCGCCGACTGCCGCCTCCCGCGCCTGTGCTGACTGGACTGCGCCTCAGCAACATCGCCCTGATCGAGCGGCTCGAGCTCAGCTTCCGCGAGGGTTTTACCGTGCTCACCGGCGAGACCGGTGCTGGCAAGTCGATCCTGCTTGATGCCCTCGATGCCCTGCTGGGTGGAGCCCAGGGCAGTGCCGGTGCCCGTTTGCTGCGCCGGGGGGCGGAGCGGGGCGTGATCGAGGCCAGCTTCACGCTGACGCCGCCTCTGCAGGCCTGGATGCGGCAGCAGGAGCTGGACGCTGACGAGGAGGAGCTGCTGCTCAGCCGTGAGTGGCGCCTCAGCGAGGAACGCCTCAGCAGCCGCAACCGCCTGAACGGGGTGGTGGTGAGCCGCGCCCAGATTCACGAGCTGCGCCCCCTGCTGCTCGATCTCACCGTGCAGGGCCAGACCCAGCAGCTCGCCCGGCCGGGTCAGCAGCGGCGCTGGCTGGACCGCTTTGCCGGTGACGGCATTCAGGCCCTGCTGGATCCGGTGGCGGCGGCCTGGCGCCAATGGAAACAGGCGGCGGCGACGTTGGAGCAAGCGCGGGCCGATTGGGACCAGGTGCAGGCGCAGCGCGCCCAGCAGGAGCAGCTGCTCGCCGATCTGGAGGCGGCCCAGCTGGAGGATCCCCTGGAGCGGCAGCGGTTGCAGGCCGAGGAAAACCGCCTGGCTCACGGGGTGCGGCTGCAGGAGGGTGTGATGGTGCTGCTGGGCCGGTTGCTGGAGGGGGCCGATCAGGCGCCGTCGGTGCTGGATCACCTGGCCGCCTGCGAGCAGGAACTGGCCCAGATGGAAGCCCTCGATGGCGACGTCGGCGCCCTGCGCAGCGGCTGCACCGATGGGTTGGCGGCGCTTCAGGATCTGGTGCGCGACCTGGAGCGCTATGGCGCCGCTCTTGAAAGTGATCCCGAAAGCCTCGAGGCCCTGCAGGAGCGCATGGCTCAGCTCAAGGGTCTGGAGCGGCGCCATGGTCAGGAGTTGGGACAGCTGATCGCCCTGCGCGATCGCCTGCGGGAGCAGCTGGCCCCCGGCGGCGCTGAGGCCTCCCTCGAGGCCCTGGAGTTGGCGGAGCACACGGCCCGCCAGGCCCGCGACCAGGCCAATGGGCGGCTCACATCGGCCCGGGAGGCGGCGGCCCGGCAGCTGGAACAGCAGCTGATGGAGGCGCTGCGCCCCATGGGTCTGGCCAACGTGCGGTTTGCGGTGGCGATCACGCCCGGGCAGCCGGGGGAGGAGGGCGCTGATGTGGTGCAGTTTCAGTTTTCCGCCAACCCCGGCGTGCCGCTGGCGCCGCTGGCGGAGGTGGCCTCCGGCGGTGAGATGTCGCGCTTTCTGCTGGCCCTGAAAACCTGCCTGGCCGCCGCCGATTCCCACGTCACCCTGCTGTTCGATGAGATCGACACCGGTGTCAGTGGTCGGGTGAGCGGTGCCATGGCTGAGTTGCTGCAGCGTTTGGCCCGGCAGCGCCAGGTGTTCTGCGTTACCCACCAGCCGCTGGTGGCCGCGGCGGCCGACCACCACTTCCGGGTGTCGAAGCAGGTGCTGGAGGGGATCACCCACACGCGGGTGTCCCACCTGCGGGACACTCAGGCCCGCCAGGCCGAGCTGGCGGAACTGGCCGGCGGTGATTCCGGAGAAGCCCGCAGCTACGCCGCGAGCCTGTTGGACCAGCACGGTCGCTAGAACCGCCCCAGCATTTGCTGTTGGAGATCGATGGCGCCATCTCAGGCTGTTGCCGTTCCGGCCCGCTGGAGTGGGGCCGCCATGCCGGACCAGAGCGGTCGGCTGGCCCTGATCACCGGCGCCAACAGCGGCCTGGGCCTGGAGAGTGCTCGTGCCCTGCTGGCTCGGGGGGCCACGGTGCTGCTGGCCTGCCGCAGCCTGGAGCGGGCTGAGGCTGCCCGTCTGGAGCTGCTGGCTGGCGCCGGCTCCGCTGGTAGCGGCACGGGTGCGATAGAGCTGCTGGAGCTCGACCTGGCCGACCTCGACAGCGTGGTGTGGGCTGCCGCCACGGTGGCCGAGCGCCATGGCCGCCTCGATCTGCTGCTCAACAACGCCGGCGTGATGGCCCCGCCCCGCCAGCTCACCCGTCAGGGTTTCGAGCTGCAGTTCGGCGTCAATCACCTGGGCCACTTCGCCCTCACCCGGTTGCTGCTGCCCTTGCTCGAGGCCAGCTCCGGGGCGCGGGTGGTGCAGGTGACCTCAGGGGCGCAGTATTTCGGCCGGCTGGATTTCGACGATCTCCAGGGTGAGCGGCGCTACGACCGCTGGGCTGCCTATGGCCAGAGCAAGCTGGCCAATGTGGTGTTGGCCCACGAACTTCAGCGGCGTTTCCCCGGGCTGCTTTCGGCGGCAGCCCATCCAGGCCTGGCCCGCACCAACCTGCAGCCCGCCTCGATCGCCGCCAGCGGCGCCCGCTTTGAGGGCACGATCTATCGGTTGCTCGATCCCCTGTTCCAGAGTGCCGCCCAGGGGGCCCTGCCCCAGTTGTTTGCCGCCACCGCAGCGGAAGTCGAGCCTGCTGGTCACTACGGTCCCAACCAGTTCGGCGGCATGCGCGGTTGGCCGGCGGCGGTGCGGCCGGCCCCGGCGGCCCTCGATCTGGCCCAGGGAGAGCGCCTCTGGCAGGTGAGCGAGGAGCTCTGCCGCCGAGCCTGCCCAGCCTTCGCCCCTGAGGCCTGAGCCGGCGTCCGTACAATTGGCTGTTCCCGAGCCGTCTGGATGCCCCGCGCCAAGAGCTCTGCTGGACCCAGCAGAACCCTCGCCCAGACGATTCATGAGAAGGCCCTCGATCCCAGCCGGGTGCTGAGCGGTGGCACGTTGGAGGATGTGATCCGGGTGCGGGGTGCCCGCCAGCACAACCTCAAGAACGTCGATCTGACGATCCCCCGCAACCGCCTGGTGGTGTTCACCGGCGTGAGCGGCAGCGGCAAGAGCTCCCTGGCCTTCGACACGATCTTCGCCGAGGGCCAGCGCCGCTACGTCGAGAGCCTGTCGGCCTACGCGCGCCAGTTTCTAGGGCAGGTGGACAAGCCCGATGTGGATGCGATTGAGGGGCTGTCGCCGGCCATCTCGATCGACCAGAAATCCACCAGCCACAACCCCCGCTCCACCGTCGGCACGGTGACGGAGATCCAGGACTATCTGCGCCTGCTGTTCGGCCGCGCCGGCGAACCCCACTGTCCTCAGTGCGACCGCTCGATCCGGCCCCAGACCATCGACGAGATGGTGGATCAGATCCTGGCCCTGCCGGAGGGCACCCGCTACCAGCTGCTGGCACCGGTGGTGCGTGGCAAGAAGGGCACCCACGTGAAGCTGCTGGGGGGCCTGGTGGCGGAGGGCTTCGCCCGGGTGCGCATCAACGGTGAAGTGCGCGAGCTGGCCGACAACATCGAGCTCGACAAGAACCACGCCCACAACATCGAGGTGGTGGTGGACCGGCTGGTGGCCCGCGAGGGGGTGCAGGAACGGCTGACTGATTCTTTGCGAACCGCCCTCAAGCGCGGCGATGGCCTGGCCCTGGTGGAGGTGGTGCCGAAGGCCGGTGAGGAGCTGCCCGAAGGGGTGGAGCAGGAGCGTCTCTACTCGGAGAACTTCGCCTGCCCGGTGCACGGAGCCGTGATGGAGGAGCTCTCGCCGCGGCTGTTTTCGTTCAACAGCCCCTACGGCGCCTGCGCCGACTGCCACGGCATTGGCCACCTGCGCAAGTTCACTGCCGAACGGGTTGTGCCCGATCCGAACCTGCCGGTGTACGCGGCGATCGCCCCCTGGGCCGACAAGGACAACTCTTATTACTTCTCGCTGCTCTATTCCGTCGGTGAGGCGTTCAACTTCGAGATCAAGACGCCCTGGAACCAGCTCAGCGACGAGCAGCGCGATGTGCTGCTCAACGGCAGCCGTGAGCCGATCCTGATTCAGGCTGATAGTCGCTACCGCAAGAGCGCCGGCTTCGAGCGCCCTTTTGAGGGGATCCTGCCGATCCTCGAGCGCCAGCTGCGCGACGCCAGCGGCGAGTCGATCCGCCAGAAGCTGGAGAAATTCCTGGAGTTGGTGCCGTGCGCCACCTGCCATGGCCTGCGATTGCGGCCGGAAGCTCTGGCGGTGCGGGTGGGCCCCTATGCGATCCACGAACTCACGGCCGTGAGTGTGGGTGACACCCTCAGCCGCATAGAGGCGCTGATGGGGGTGGGTGCCAGCGAGGGGGCCGAGCCCCTGCTGACGCCTCGTCAGATCCAGATCGGCGATCTGGTGTTGCGTGAGATCCGCCTGCGGTTGAAGTTTCTGCTGGATGTGGGGCTCGACTACCTGAGCCTGGATCGCCCGGCGATGACGCTCAGTGGTGGTGAAGCCCAGCGCATCCGGCTGGCCACCCAGATTGGTGCGGGCTTAACGGGCGTTCTCTATGTGCTCGATGAGCCGAGCATCGGTCTGCACCAGCGCGACAACGACCGGCTGCTCAACACCCTGCTGAAACTGCGGGATCTGGGCAACACCCTGATCGTGGTGGAGCACGACGAAGACACGATCAGGGCTGCTGATCACATTGTGGACATCGGTCCGGGGGCGGGGGTGCATGGGGGCCACATCGTGGCTGAGGGCAGCTTCGACAACCTGTTGGCCGCCGAGGATTCGCTCACCGGGGCCTACCTGAGTGGTCGCCGGGCGATTCCCACCCCAGCGGAGCGCCGCGTCAGCGGCAGCCGCCGGATCACCCTGGTGGACTGCGCCCGCAACAACCTCTGCGGCTTCGATGTGGAGATCCCGCTGGGCCGGCTGGTGTGCGTCACCGGTGTGAGTGGCAGCGGCAAGAGCACCTTGGTGAATGAGCTGCTGCACCCGGCCCTGGAGCACCAGCTGGGCCTGAAGGTGCCGTTTCCGTCGGGTCTGGGTGAGCTGCGCGGCATCAAGGCGATCGACAAGGTGATCGTGATCGACCAATCCCCGATCGGGCGCACGCCCCGCTCCAACCCCGCCACCTACACGGGGGCTTTTGATCCGATCCGCCAGGTGTTTGCCGCCACGGTGGAGGCCAAGGCCCGCGGCTACCAGGTGGGTCAGTTCAGTTTCAACGTCAAGGGTGGGCGCTGTGAGGCCTGCGCTGGCCAGGGCGTGAACGTGATTGAAATGAACTTCCTGCCGGATGTGTATGTGCAGTGCGATGTATGCAAGGGCGCCCGCTACAACCGCGAGACCCTGCAGGTGACCTACAAGGGCTTCACCATCGCTGAGGTGCTCGAGATGACGGTGGAGCAGGCTGCTGATGTGTTCTCGGCGATTCCCCAGGCTGCGGATCGGCTGCGTACGTTGGTGGATGTGGGCCTGGGTTACGTGAAGTTGGGTCAGCCCGCCCCCACCCTCTCCGGTGGTGAAGCCCAGCGGGTGAAGCTGGCCACCGAGCTCTCCAGGCGTGCCACCGGCAAAACGCTCTACCTGATTGACGAACCCACCACAGGCCTCAGCTTCTACGACGTGCACAAGTTGATGGACGTGATGCAGCGGCTGGTGGACAAGGGCAACTCAATCCTGGTGATCGAGCACAACCTCGATGTGATCCGCTGTGCCGACTGGATCGTGGATCTCGGCCCAGAAGGGGGAGACAAGGGAGGAGAGATCGTCGTGACGGGCACCCCAGAGGAGGTGGCTGAGCATTCCACCAGCCACACAGGGCGGTATCTCAAGCAGGTGCTCAAGCAGCATCCTCCTGAGGTGGTGGTGGATTGATCCCTGTCCTGGCAGCTGTTTCTGCCCCCTGTTGACCGATCTGATTCAGACAGATCGCCCTGGCGCGGCTATCGATAGGTGTACTTGCTTCCGCACCAGAGTGATTCCGCGGACCTGATCTGGCATGGCTGGTCTCTACGTTCTGCATCTGCATTTGCATGGTTTGCTTCGAGGCCACGACCTCGAATTGGGCCGGGATGCGGACACCGGCGGCCAGACCACCTACGTGCTGGAGCTGGCCCGCAGCCTGGCGCTGCGGCCGGAGGTGGAGCGGCAGGAGGTGGTGACGCGGCTGATCCAGGATCGTCGCGTCTCGGCGGATTACGCCAAGGCCTGGGAGTCGCTCGGCCCCCACGCCGCCATTCGGCGTCTGAGCTTCGGTCCACGCCGCTACCTGCGCAAGGAGCTGCTCTGGCCCCATCTCGATGAACTGGCCGATGCCCTGGCCGAAAGCCTGCTGGCGCAGGATCAATTGCCTGATTGGATCCATGCCCACTACGCCGATGCCGGTTATGTGGGGGCGCTGTTGCGGCGCCGCTTGGGCATTCCCCTGGTGTTCACGGGCCATTCCCTGGGCCGCGAAAAGCGGCGGCGATTGATTGACGCCGGCCTCGATCCCCGCCAGATCGAGGAGCATTACGCCATGGCCCGGCGGATCGATGCCGAGGAGCTGGCCCTGGCCCACAGCAATCTGGTGGTGACCAGCACCCGCCAGGAATTGGAGGTGCAGTACGCCCGCTACGGCCGTTTCTGTGCGAAGCAGGCCGCCGTGATTCCGCCTGGCGTGGACATGCGCCAGTTCTTTCCGCCCCAGGCGGGTCTTCTGGAACCCGCCGTGGAAACGCTGATTGAGCCGTTTCTGCGCGATCCGGCCAAGCCGCCGGTGCTCGCCATCTGTCGCGCTGACCACCGCAAGAACATTCCGGCCCTGGTGGAGGTGTTTGGTCGCTCTGAGCGGCTGCGCCGGCAGCACAACCTCGTGCTGTTGCTCGGTTGTCGCAACGACCCCCGCCAGCTCGAGAAGCAGCAGCGGGAGGTGTTCCAACAGGTGTTTGAACTGGTGGATCGCTTCGATCTCTACGGCCAGGTGGCCTACCCGAAGCAGCACGAGCGTCACCAGATTCCGGCCATCTACCGCTGGGCCTCACGCTTGGGCGGCGTGTTCGTCAATCCGGCCCTCACCGAACCCTTCGGCCTCACCCTGCTGGAGGCCGCGGCCTGCGGCGTGCCGATCGTTGCCACCGATGACGGTGGCCCCAAGGACATCCTGGCCCGCTGCCAGAACGGCTTGTTGGTGGATGTGTCCGATCTGGATGCCTTGCAGCAGGCCCTGGAGGACAGCCTGGCCTGCCCGCAGCGCTGGCGCCGTTGGCGTGACAACGGTGTGGAGGCCGTCAGCCGCTCGTTCAGCTGGGATGCCCATGTGAACCACTATCTCGGGGCCGCGACGGCTGCTGCCCATCAGGCCGCCAGCCTGCGGCCCAGCCGTTGGTTTCAACAGGGAGAAACGGGGCTGTCGGTGTGCCCCGAGCGCCTGCTGGTGCTGGATCTGGACGCCAGCCTGGCCCATCCCGATGCCGGCAGCCTGGCGGAGTTGCGCCGTCGCCTGCAGGCCGAGCCCCAGCTGGGCATTGGTGTCACCAGCGGCCGCGCGATCCGGGCGGCCCGGCAGCGTTTCGCGGAGTTGCATCTCCCTGAGCCCTGTTTGTGGATCACCCAGGCCGGTACCGAAATTCACACCCGTTCGCCCCAGGGCCCTGTGCCCGACCATCACTGGCAGCGCCACATCGGCCGCCGTTGGAGTCGGGGCGCCGTCGTGACGGCGATGGCGGCTCTCGAACCGCGGCTACGGCTGCAGGACCCCGCCCAGCAGGGACCCTTCAAGGTGAGTTTTCTGTTGCAGGAACTCGACCAGGGCATCCTGCCGGTGGTGCGCCAAACCTTGCAGCAGCACCATCTGCCGGCCCGTCCCCACCTGTTCCAGCATTGGTACCTCGACGTGCTGCCGCTCACCGCCTCGAAAACCGAGGCTCTGCGTTACATCGCCCTGCGCTGGCAGCTGCCCCTCACCGCGATCCTGGTGCAGGCCAGCCAGCAGGGGGATGGGGAGTTGCTGCGGGGCCTGCCCTGCGGGGTGGTGCCGGATGATCACGATCCGGCCCTGGAAAGCCTGCGCAACCACCGGCGCGTGTTCTTCGCCTCCACCCCCCAGGCCTGGGGTTTGCTGGAGGGTCTCGATCACCACCGCTTCCTGCGGCGTTAGGGGCTGTCGACGCCCGCGTAGTGGCTGTTGCCGTCTGGCATCCAGTAGCTCAGGTCGTTGTGCCAGAACAGCCGGCCCGGCAGCTGACGGGTGCTCAATTTGGTGCCGGCCATGGCCGTGAGCAGCTGGCCCATCTCCACCGGGGAGAGATCGGTTTTGACATCGTCGCCGGCGATCTTCAGTAGCTGCGGCAGTTGGGCCAGCGTGGCCGGTTGGGCCAGCTTGCGGAACACCTCGGCGAGCACCAGTTTCTGCCGCTCCATCCGGCCCAGGTCGCCCATTTCATCGTTGCGGAAGCGCAGGAAGCCTTCCAGCAGCTCGCCCTTCAGCACCTGCCGCCCGGGGTAGAGGTCGATGTAGAGGTTTTGGGCGTTGTCGACGTAGTACATCCGCTTGGGCACATCCACCTCGACGCCGCCGAGGGCGTCGGCCAGGTGCTCGACGGCCCGCAGGTTGACGCGCATGTAGCGGTCGACCGGGGCACCGATCAGGGTCGTGAGCTCTTGCTTCAGGGCCCCGATGCCGCCGAAGGCAAACAGAGCATTGGCCTTGAGCACGCCGTAGTCGGCTGATTCCACGAAGGTGTCCCGTGGCACCTGGGTGAGCTGGGTGAGCCCGTCTTTGAGCTCCACGGTGAACATCACATCGGTGTTCTCGCCAACCTTGTCGGTGCCGATCACCACGATGCGCCGCGCGCCCAGGCCGAAGGGATTGATCAGGCTGGTGAGCTGCTGGGGCCCTTGCAGCAGCGCTGCCATTGCTCCCGAGACCAGTTGGGGCAGGGGGCCGGCCAGGCCGTAGCCCAGAGCGATCCCCAGGGCAAAGGGCAGCAGCGGTGGCCGGCGCCGCCGGGCCGATGCCGGCGCCTGACCGGTTGCCGTTTGGCGTTGCTCGCGCCCAGGCTGGCGTTGCTCGCGGGCTGTTTCGCGCTTTTCGCGGGCAGTTTGGCGCTTTTCGCGGGCTGTTTGGCGCTTTTCGCCCAGGTTGCGCAGGTCGGTGACCACAGCCCCGCGGCTGCTGTCGCGTCGGTTGCGACGCGGGCGGGGTTGGGCCTGACTCATGACGGCTCTTGCTGGGCGCACCTTAAGGGCCGGATCCCTGCCGCACCAGGGGGTCAGCGTCGGTTGTTCAGCTGGAGGGTCGCACTTGGATCCGGGCCGCGGCGCCATCGGCCTTGCGACGGGCTTCCGTTTCACTGCTGCTGCGGGCCAGGGCCACGCCCATGCGCCGCTGGGGCCGGGCTTCGGCCTTGCCGAACAGCAGCACCTGGGTGTCCTCCTCCGCCAGGGCCTCAGCGAGGCCGGCGTAGGTCACCGGGGTGCCAGGCGCTTCGGCCAGGATCACCCGGCTGGCGGCGGGCCCAAGGCTGCGGATGGCCGGGATCGGCAATCCCAGCACCGCCCGCAGGTGCAATTCAAATTCGCTGAGGTTCTGCCCCACCAGGGTCACCAGGCCGGTGTCGTGGGGGCGGGGCGAGAGCTCGGAGAACACCACCTCCAGCTCTCCAGCGGCGGTGCGGCAGAGGAAAAACTCCACGCCGAACAGGCCGGCGCCGCCCAGGTTGTCGGTGACGGCCTGGGCCATCGCCTGCGCGGCCGCCAGGGCTTCGGCGGGCATGGCGGCCGGCTGCCAGCTGCATTGGTAGTCGCCCCTCTCTTGGATGTGGCCGATCGGCGGGCAGAAGAGCGTTGGCCCCGTCCACTGCTTCACGGTGAGCAGGGTGATCTCCAGCTCGAAGTGCAAAAACTCCTCCACGATCACCTGGGACCCCTCCCCCCGGGCGCCGGCCATGGCTGCTTCCCAGGCCGCGGCGATGCCCTCAGGGCCCTGCACCACGCTCTGGCCCTTGCCGGAGGAGCTCATCACCGGCTTGACCACCACCGGCCAACCCAGGGGTGCGGCGGCGGCGGCCAGTTCGGCGGCGCTGTGGGCATAGGCGAAGCGGGCGGTGCGCAGGCCCAGCTGCGTGGCAGCCAGATCGCGAATCCGGTCGCGGTTCATGGTCACCGCTGTGGCCCTGGCGGTAGGGATCACGGTGATGCCCTCGGCCTCCAGTTCGGCCAGGGCATCCACCGCCAGGGCTTCGATCTCCGGGATCACCAGGTTGGGCTTGTGGCGGCGCACCACGGCCTTGAGGGCCTCCGCATCGGTCATGGCGATCACCTCGGTGGCATCGGCCACCTGCATCGCCGGGGCGCCGGCGTAGCGGTCGACGGCAATCACGCGGCAGCCCAGGCGCTGGGCGGCGATGGCCACCTCCTTGCCAAGCTCGCCGCTGCCCAGCAGCATCAGGGTGGTGGGCAGGCAGGTGGGGGCAGGCGAGGGCATGGTCGGTGTCCGGGACGGGCACCGGACAGCAAGATGGAACCGATCTTCCTGCACACCGGGGCGCACTGATGGGTTGGCTGTTGGATTTGCCCTTGGGTTTCAGCACCGCCGGGGACGCCGCCAACGGCTTGTTGTTCGGCTGGGATATCGCCACCCTGCAGAAGTGGGCCCTGATTTATCTCGGGCTCTCCTCGTTGGCCTTTGTGGTGGTGTGGGTGGTGGGTTACCTGCGTCGCAACTAGGGCAGCAGGGTGAGCTGGCGCACGGGCGATTCCTCGTTGATGAAGCCGTAGGCCTCAAACACCGTTGGGTCGCGATGGGTGATGTGCTGGCCATCGCTGTGCCGTTCCAGCTGGAACCCTTCGCTGGCCATGCGCCGCATCAGGGCGGCTGCCTCCTCGAATCGGGAGGCCATGGCCGCGAGGCTGGCGCAGTCGGAGCTGAGGCCGGTGTCCTTCCAGGTGAAGTAGGCCATGGGATCAGGGGCGATGGCAGGGTTCAGGGCAGCAGCACCAAACCCACTCCCACCAGTAGCAGGCTGGCGATCCAGAACCGGATCACCACCACCTGTTCGTTCAGGCCCCCCAGCTCGAAATGGTGGTGCAGCGGCGCCATCCGAAACAGCCGCCGGCCCTGGCCCGTGCTGGGGTTTTTGGTGGCCTTGAACACCCACACCTGCAGGATCACCGAGAGGGATTCGGCCAGGAACACCCCGCCCATCACCAGCAGCGGCCAGAGGCTGTTGGAGAGCAGGGCCACAGCGCTGAGGGCGGCCCCCATCGCCAAGGAGCCGGTGTCGCCCATGAACAGCCGGGCGGGATGGCGGTTGTGGGCCAGAAAGCCCAGCCAGCAGCCGGCCATCGCAGCGCAGAAGCCGGCCAGGGAGGCATCGCCTTCATGGCCGCGCAGCATCAGCTGCAGCCCCAGGCCGGTGAACACCACGGCGCCGCAACCCGCCGCCAGGCCGTCGAGGCCGTCGCTGAGGTTGGTGGCGTTGCTTTCGGCCAGAAACACAAACAATCCCAGCGGCCAGATCAGCACTCCGATCGGCAGCACCCAGCCGAGGGGCAGCGCAATGTCGCCGGGTGAGGCGCCCCCCAGCCACTGACCAGTGGCGGCCCAGACCAAAAACAGCAGGGCCGCTCCCGCCTGGAGCAGCAGTTTGCCCCGGGGGGTGAGACCGGTGTTGGTGCGGCGGGTGAGGCTGCGCCAGTCGTCGATGGCGCCGATGGCCAGATAGGCCAGGGTGACGGCGGCGACGGCCAGCAGCCGTGGATCACTCGGGGTGATCAGGCCACCGACCAGCACCCCCACTGGCACCACCAGCAGCCCACCCATGGTGAGGGTGCCCGCCTTGCTCAGGTGACCCTGGGGTCCCTCGTCGCGGATCACCTGGCCGAGCTTGAGCTCCCGCAGCCGCGGTATCCCCCAGGCCGTGACGCCGGCGCTGATCAGGCCGGCCAGCAGCAGGGGGGGGGTGAGCTGGGCTGCGCGGGCTTGCCAGTCGCACACCACGCAGGCCAGCAGGAGCACCAGGGCCAGCAGGATCGCGCTGATCAGACTGCTGGGCTTGGAGGACGCAAGCAAGGACTTGGGACGACGAGCGTCCCAGTTTCCCTTGTCGGCGCCGTTCGCCCCAGCTTCAATCTTCCCAGTTTTCGTCCTGCTGCTCGTCGTCCTTGTTGTAGTCCTCCTTCTCACCCATCAGCGCCGAGAGCTCTTCCTCTTCCACCGTGCTCACGTCGGTGCTGGCGGTTTCCTCGTCGGCCACCAAGCGTCCACTGGTTTCGAGCCAGCTCAGCAGGTCGGGCTCATCCCGCAGCGGCAGCACCGGGGCCGGCTCGCTGCGCCCGTAGCGGGTCAGTGAAGGGTTGATGGTGTCGAGTCGACTGCTGCCACTGGTCGCGAGTGTGCTCATAGGTGTTGCTGACGACGGGCCCGCTGAAGAAGGCCCAGCTAGACCAATGGATCACCATAGCGTCGGCGTTGAAAATCCCCATGGCACCGATGGTTACCAGCCCGTTGACGGGGGTTTTGCGGCTGTGGTCTCTGGCCCTGGCGATCAGTGCTCTGCTGGCTGCCGCCGGCCAGCGCTGGCCAGCCCCGTTGCCGGTGCAGCCGGCGCTGGTGTGGCTGCTGGTGCTGGTGCCGCCCCTGGTCGTGGGGCTCTGGTTGCTGGCCCGCTGGTCGCTGCCCGACCCCGACAGGGGAGAATCGACCGACTGAGCACATGGAGCGGCGTTGATGGGTCGGGCGAAGAAGGCGGTGCTGGCCTATTCCGGTGGTGTTGACACCAGCGTCTGCATTCCCTACCTGATGCAGGAGTGGGGGGTGGAGGAGGTGATCACCTTCGCCGCCGACCTGGGTCAGGGTGATGAGCTCGAACCGATCCGCCAGAAAGCCCTCGACTCCGGCGCCAGCCAGTCGATTGTGGGCGACCTGATCGAGCCCTTCATCACCGAGTTCGCTTTCCCGGCGATCCGCGCCAATGCTCTGTATGAAGGCCGCTACCCGCTCAGCACAGCCCTGGCCCGGCCGCTGATCGCCCGTCGCCTGGTGGAGATCGCCCGCGAGGTGGGCGCCGATGCGGTGGCCCACGGCTGCACTGGCAAGGGCAACGACCAGGTGCGTTTCGATGTGGCC
Organism: Cyanobium sp. ATX 6E8; assembly: GCF_024346335.1. Classification (NCBI taxonomy): domain Bacteria; kingdom Bacillati; phylum Cyanobacteriota; class Cyanophyceae; order Synechococcales; family Prochlorococcaceae; genus Cyanobium; species Cyanobium sp. ATX 6E8. The sequence continues at coordinate 19,785 of NZ_JAGQCT010000010.1, forward strand.
ATCGGCGCCCTGGCGCCTGATCTGAAGGTGCTCACCCCGGCGCGCGAGTGGGGCATGAGCCGCGAGGAAACAATCGCCTATGGCGAGCGCTGCGGGATTCCCTCGCCGGTGAGCAAGAAGTCGCCCTATTCGATCGACCTCAACCTGCTGGGTCGCTCGATCGAGGCCGGCCCCCTGGAGGATCCCAACGTGGAGCCGCCCGAGGAGATCTACGCCATGACCCGCTCGGTGGACGACGCCCCGGCGGTGCCCCAGGTGGTGGAGATCGGTTTTGAGCAGGGCAATCCGGTGAGCATCGACGGCGTGCGCCTCGATCCGGTGAGCCTGATCCGCCGCGCCAACGCCCTGGCTGGCAGCCACGGCTTTGGCCGGCTCGACATGATTGAGAACCGGGTGGTGGGCATCAAGAGCCGCGAGATCTACGAAACTCCGGGGTTGCTGCTGTTGATCAGGGCCCACCAGGAGCTCGAGAGCCTCACCCTGGCGGCCGACGTGCTGCGCAGCAAGCGACAGCTGGAGCAGCAGTGGGCCGATCTGGTGTACCAGGGCCTTTGGTATGGCCCGCTCAAGGACGCCATCGATGGTTTCATCGAGCGCACCCAGGCGGTGGTGAACGGCAGCGTGCGGATCAAGTTGCACAAGGGCAACGCCACTGTGGTGGGTCGCAGCAGCGCCAGCAACAGCCTTTACGTGCCCGATATGGCCACCTACGACGCCGGTGATCAGTTCGACCATCGGGCTGCCGAAGGCTTCATCTACGTGTGGGGCCTGCCCACCCGCCTTTGGGCGGCCAACCAGCGTCAGCGTTAGGCCGCTCGGTTGCTGTTCAGTCCAAAGGCATGCCGCAGGGCTTGGCGCATCCGCGGCCGCTCCTGTTGACGGGGCATCAGCAGCGGTTGACGCTCTGAATCCCTGGCCGGTTGCAGCTGAAGCAGGTGCTGGCGCAGGGTGGCGTTGTCCTCGAGCAGCCGTTGCTGCTGCTCCAACTTGGGTTGCAGGCGCTGCCGGAATTTGTCTTCAAACAGGGCAGGCAGCTCTTCAAGCAGCGTTTGCATCGCCTGAAGCTCCTCACGGGTCTTGGCGAGTTCCTGTTCCAGCGCCTCCCGGCGTTCCTGCTGCTGATGCCATGAAAAAACCGAAGGGACAGAAGACTGCCACTTCGGTGGAGGAGGGATCAGGGGGCCGGCACCATGCTCAGCAGCCGATGTTGTGGTCGGCTCTGCCTGCAAATTCGATTCAGATGGACTGCAATCCGACTCCATGGATGGAGGTTACGGTCACGCCCGGCTTTGCACAAGCAGGGCTGGATGCCCTGCGGTCAAACCGCGGCCGGTTCCATGGGGGCTGCTTCGCTGACGGCGCCAGGCAGGGTGCGTGGGGCCGGCATGGGGCCGTCCTGTTTGACGGTGAGGTAGCGGATCACATCTTCCGACAGGCGCATGGCGCGCTCGAGGGGTGCCACCTGCTGGCCGTCGCCATTGTGGTTGAGCTGCACGTAGATGCCTTCGCGGTGCTTGGCGATCGAATAGGCGAGACGGCGCTTGCCGCGCATCTGACAATCGAGCACTGCTCCACCGGATTCAGTCACCAGGTCGCGGTACTTGGCGACATGGGTTTCTACCTCTTCCTCCGGAATGTCCGGACGAAGGATGTACATGGTCTCGTAATAGGGCTGCGTCATGGTCGCTTTGAAGGTGTCGCCTCAGGGTTTGGGGCAGCGGCCAGCGGGCAGGCGCCCACCAGCGACGGATCAACCACCCTACAGCTGCATCCGCACTGCCTCAGAGAGGCTGGGGATGTCGGCGTCCTTGCCCCGTAGGTTCTGGATCATCGCGAACAGCACCAGCACCAGGATGCCGATGAACACAGTGTTGCTGAGGGTTTTGCCGACGAAATCCAGGGCGCCCAGCTGCAGCACCTGGAAGGCCAGGGTGACCAGCACCACCACGATGTCGATCAGGATCGCCTGCAGCACGTTGAAGCGGATCAGGTAGGGCACCTGGCTGTTGCGCACCACCGCCAGGAACAGCACCAGGAACAGCACCAGGCCGCCAAAGGGCACGACCTGCTCCAGCAGTGCCACCGGCAGCACCGGCACCCCCAGCCACTGCAGCGCCGGAAACAGGCCAAACAGGGCGCGGCCAAAGGGGAAGGCGTCGCTCCAGGGCAGCAGGTAGGCCAGGGCGGCCAGTAGCCGTTGCCATATCGGTGGAGCCTGCATCGCTTGGACCTTGCCGCGGCCCCAAGGCTAAGGGCGGCTGTTGCCGCCGCCGAGCTGGGCCAGAGCTGCGGCTCGCATGGCGGCCACGGGCACCGTTTCAAGGCCGCTCCACAGGCGCAGGGCGGCTGCTCCCTGCTGCACCAGCATCTCCAGTCCATCGAGGCTGTGGCAGCCCCGGGCGCTGGCCGCCTGCAGCAGGGCCGTGGGCCGCGGCGTGTAGATCAGGTCGTAGACGGTGCTGCCGGGCCGGAGTGTCTCCAGCTCGGCCAGCGTGAGTGGGCTCTGCTGGGCCGCCTCTGGGTTGGTGGCTGATGCCATGCCCACCGGTGTGGTGTTGACCACCAGATCAGCCTGGGCCAGGGCGTGTTGGAGGCTTTCGGTTTGTGAATCCCAGGCCAGCCCCTGCACCTGCGGCGCCCAGCTGCGGCAGGGGCTCAGCAGGCCCTCCAGGCGGGCGCTGCTGCGGCCGGCCACCGTGATGGCGCCGCAGCCCAGCTCCACCAGGGCGGCCACCACGGCCCGGGCGCTGCCGCCGCAGCCCAGCACCACGGCCCGCCGGCCGTGCCAGGAGCTGCCGCTGGCTCGCAGGGGGGCCAGGAAGCCCGTCACATCGGTGTTATCCCCCAGCCAGCCGCCCTCGGGGTGCCTCACCAGGGTGTTCACCGCCCCCACCCGCTCGGCCAGGGGAGAAAGGCTGCGACACAGCCGGGCCACGGCCTGCTTGTGGGGCAGGGTGACGTTGAGGCCGCGGCAATCCAGGGCCTCCAGCCCCCGCACCACCGTTTCCAGCTCCTCCGCCGGCGCGGGCAGCGCCAGGTAAACCCAGTCGAGGCCCAGCTCCGCCAGGGCGGCGTTGTGCATTGCCGGCGAGAGCGAATGGCGCACCGGATCCCCAAGAACTCCAGCCAGAGCGGTGTGTCCGGAGATCGGCGTGGGCATGGACGAAAGCGTTGGCGGCAGGGGCTGTTCGGGAACCACACCTCGCCTGGGAAGGCCCCAGCTGCTGAAGATGCATCCAGTCCGATTCATTCACCGTAAGGAGGTGGTAACCCATGGGCAAGGTCGTCGGTATTGACCTCGGCACCACGAACAGCTGCGTCGCCGTGATGGAGGGCGGCAAGCCCACGGTGATCGCCAACGCTGAAGGGTTCCGCACAACCCCCTCGGTGGTGGCCTACACCAAAAACCAGGATCAGCTGGTGGGCCAGATCGCCAAGCGCCAGGCGGTGATGAACCCCGAAAACACCTTTTATTCGGTGAAGCGCTTCATCGGCCGTCGCGTTGATGAGGTGAACGAAGAGTCGAAAGAGGTGAGCTATGGCGTGGAGAAGGCCGGCGCCAATGTGAAGGTGAAGTGCCCGGTGCTGAACAAGCAGTTCGCCCCCGAGGAAGTGAGCGCCCAAGTGCTGCGCAAGCTGGCCGAAGATGCCGGCAAGTACCTCGGTGAAACGGTCACCCAGGCGGTGATCACCGTGCCCGCCTACTTCAACGACTCCCAGCGACAGGCCACCAAGGACGCCGGCAAGATCGCCGGCCTTGAGGTGCTGCGCATCATCAACGAGCCCACGGCGGCGGCTCTGGCCTACGGCCTCGACCGCAAGAGCAACGAGCGCATCCTGGTGTTCGACCTGGGCGGCGGCACCTTCGACGTGTCGGTGCTGGAGGTGGGCGATGGCGTGTTTGAGGTGCTCTCCACCTCCGGGGACACCCACCTGGGCGGCGACGACTTCGACAAGGTGATCGTGGATCACCTGGCCGACAGCTTCAAGGCCAACGAGGGCATTGACCTGCGCCAGGACAAGCAAGCCCTGCAGCGCCTCACCGAGGCTGCCGAGAAGGCCAAGATCGAGCTCTCCAGTGCCACCCAGAGCGAGATCAACCTGCCGTTCATCACGGCAACCCCTGAAGGTCCCAAGCACCTCGACCTCACCCTTACCCGGGCCAAGTTTGAAGAGCTGGCCTCCAAGCTGATCGACCGCTGCCGTGTGCCGGTGGAGCAGGCCCTCAAGGACGCCAAGCTCTCCTCCGGCGAGCTCGATGAGATCGTCATGGTGGGTGGCTCCACCCGCATCCCGGCAGTGCTGGAGCTGGTCAAGCGCGTCACCGGCAAGGACCCCAACCAGACCGTTAACCCCGACGAAGTGGTGGCCGTGGGCGCCGCCATTCAGGGCGGTGTGCTGGCCGGTGAGGTGAAGGACATCCTGCTGCTCGATGTCACCCCGCTCTCCCTCGGTGTGGAGACCCTGGGCGGTGTGATGACCAAGATGATCACCCGCAACACCACGATTCCCACCAAGAAAACGGAGACCTACTCCACGGCGGTGGACGGCCAGACCAACGTGGAGATCCACGTGCTTCAGGGCGAACGCGAAATGGCCAGCGACAACAAGTCGCTCGGCACCTTCCGCCTCGACGGCATTCCCCCTGCCCCCCGCGGCGTGCCGCAGATCGAAGTCACCTTCGACATCGACGCCAACGGCATCCTCAGCGTGACCGCCAAGGACAAGGGCAGCGGCAAGGAGCAGAGCATCTCCATCACCGGTGCTTCCACCCTCAGTGAAAACGAGGTGGAGAAGATGGTGAAGGACGCGGAAACCAACTCCGCGGTCGATAAGGAGAAGCGCGAGAAAATCGACCTCAAGAACCAGGCCGAAACCCTTGTCTACCAGGCTGAGAAGCAACTCGGCGAACTGGGCGACAAGGTGGGCGCTGAGGACAAAGCCAAGGTGGAGGCGTTGTCCGTCAAGCTCAAGGAGGCGATTGAGAAGGACGACTTCGACACCATGAAGTCGGAACTCGAAACCCTGCAGCAGGCCCTTTATGCCGCCGGTGCTGCCGTGTATCAGCAGGCTGCGGGTGCTGAAGCCGGCGGCGCTGCTCCCGGAGGCAACGGTGCGGGCGCCGAGGCGGGCAGCGGTTCCGCCAGCGACGACGTGATCGACGCCGAGTTCACTGAGAGCAAGTGACCCAGAGCCCTGGTTTCAGGCGCCCACGCCGGCCAGGGCCGCTTTCACCTTGGTGACCACCGGCGCGGGCAGGGGGATGTAGCCGAGGGCCGGAGCCTGCTGCTGGGCCGCGGCACTGAGGGCGTAGTTGAAGGTGCTCTGCAGGGCGGGCAGCTTGGCGCCGTTGCCGGTCTTGTAGAGCAGCACCCAGGTGAAGGTGACGATCGGGTAGCCGGCGCTGGGGTTGGGATCGCTGCCGGTGAGGTCAGCCCCCAGGTTGATCGTGGCCAGCGCCTCGCTGGCGCTGGCGGCATCAGGCAGGGCGTAGGCGCCCGAGCGGTTGGCGATCGCGGCCGCTTGGAGCACGCCCCGTACATAGGCTGCTTCCACGTAGCCGAGGCTGCCCTTGGTTTGCAGCAGGCTGGCGGCGACGCCCTCATTGCCCTTGGCGCCCACACCGGTGGGCCAGTTCACCGATTTGCCGACGCCGGGGCCCTGCTTCCAGCCGGGGCTGAAGGCGGCCAGGGAGTTGGTGAAGTTGTAGGTGGTGCCGGAGCCGTCGGAGCGCACCACCACCTGGATCGGCTGGTTGGCGCAGCCCAGCTGCTGGAAGTTTTTGATCTTGCCTTCAAAGATCTGCACCAGCTGGGTCTGGCTGAGCTTGAGGTTGCAGCCGGGCAGGTTGTAAGCCACGGCAATGGCGCCGGCGGTAAGGGGCAGTTGCACCACCCCGCGCTTGATGGCGGCGGCTTCGCTGGCCTCCAGGGGTTTGTCGCTGGCGGCGAAATCCACGGTGCCCGCTTGGAACTGGCGCACGCCAGCCCCTGAGCCCACCGACTGGTAATTGACGCGGATCTTTTCCTGGTTGGCCAGATCGGCAAACCAGCGCTGGTAGAGACCCGCCGGGAAACTGGCTCCGGCGGCCTGGAGCGTCGGGCCGTTGCCACCGCAGCTGCTCAGGCTGACCACAGCCGCCACGCCGAAGACGGCCCCGGTGAGCGCGGTGGGGCGAAAGCGGGCGACGGCCATGGAGAGAGCGATCGAAACGGGTTGGTGGCAGTGGCTGAGGCGCCACGCCGGCAGGTTAGGGCTCCAGTTGATCGGCCACCCACTCCGCCGTGGCCGGGGCCAGCAGCACGCCGTTGCGGTAGTGGCCACTGGCCAGCAGCAGGCCCGGTTCCAGCTGGGCGAGCAGTGGGGCGGGTTGGCCGATCGGATGGCTTCGGTGGCCTTGCCAGCGCCGGATGACCGCGGCCTGCTCGAGCCAGGCGGGGGCCGCGCCGCCCAACGCGCGCAGGTGGGCCAGGGCGGCTGGATCGGCCTGATCGCCGGGCTCCAGGGTTGCCCCCAGCCACAGCCGCCCGCTGCCAGGATCGCCGATGTTGGTTTGTGGCACCAGGTTGACTCCTTGCCACACCACGGCTCCGGGCCAGGGCCCAGGCGTGTCCCAGCTGGTGGGGGCTGCCAGCTCCAGTTCCAGCGCCTGGCCCAGCACCGGCTCCTGGGGCTGGTTGTGGCCGAGGGATGCGAGTAGGCCCGCACTGGCCACCCCGGCACTCACCACCACCGCATCGGCCCGCAGGGTCTGGCCGCCGCTGGTGTGCACCGTCCAGCCGCCGGCATGCCGTTCCAGCTGCTCGGCGCGATCGCAGATCGGCTGCAGGCCCAACCGCAGCCCGTCTGCCAGCAGGGCAGCCATGGCTGTGGCCGGATCCAGTTGGCCGTCGGCGGGGGAATAGAGGCCGCCCACGGCCCCTGCCGGCAGGGCCGGTGCCAGGGCGTCGAGCTGGGTTTGGCCCCAGAGCTCCAAGGGCAGGCCCTGACGCTGGCGGCTGGCCACCAGGCGTTGCTGGCGCTCCAGATCGTCGGCGCCGCTGGCCAACAGCAGCAGCCCCGGTCGCCAGGCCAGTGGCCAGCCCTGGGCTCCCAGCTGCTGGCGCCAGTCGCCCCAGAGGCTCAGGCTGCGCTGGCGCAGGCGCCAGCCGCGGCCGCTACTGCGGTGAAACACCTGGGCCATCAGCACCCCCAGGGCCGCCCAGCTGCCGGAGTTGGGATCTGGGCTGCCGTTCAGGCCGGGATCGAGCAGCTGCACCTGGTGGCCGCGCTGCTGGAGCTGCCAGGCACAGGCCCGGCCCACCAGACCCGCACCCACAACCACAACGGATCGGGGCCGGGCTGATCGGGGTGGGTCCCCCGGTTGGATCAAACCTGCTTCAGGTCTTCCTGCACCTGGGCGGGCAGCACCTGGGCATACAGGCCGAAGCCGCTGGCCACTTTGATGTAGGCCTTGCGCAGCTTGTCGCCATCCTGGAGGCGGGCGGCCTCATCGAGCTGGGCCAGGGCGGTTTTGAGAGCTGCTGCGCGCTGTTCAGCTTCGGGGCGGTCGGCGGGAAGCAGACGCTGGTTGATGTAGCTCATCTCCCGGCCCACCTCCTGCATGGGGCCGTGGATCAGGTTGGCGGTGAACACCCAGTTGCGGTCATTCACCAGGGCGGCCAGCTCGGGCAGGCGGTTGCGAGCGGCCAGGAAGCCCTCGGCTTGCCGCTCGATCAGGGCCATGTCCTCCGGGCTGATGGTTGGGGGCTTTTTGCTCTGGCCGCCGTCGCAGGCGGTGAGGCCCAGGCAGAGCACGGCCGCCATGGCAAGCACCACCAAGCGGCGCAGCTGCTGGGCGAGCGCAGCGGTCGCCGTAGAGATCACCGCAGGGATCCGGGCAGAAGCCATCACCATCACCAACACCTGATTCGTGGCGCTGAGTGTATCGGTGCCCCCTGGCCCAAAGCCCCTCTCTGTAGCCCCTCGCAACCTGTTGGCGACACCTCGGGTGCTACGTCTGCAGTTGACGTCGCGCGCGGCCATGTCTGCACCCACCGCCATCCTTCAGGTGATCTGCCCAGATCGCCCCGCCCTCGTGAGCGAGCTCTCGGGCTGGGTGGCGGCCAATGGCGGCAACATCCGTCATGCCGACCACCACACCGATCTGGGCGCCGGCCTGTTTCTGAGCCGTATTGAGTGGGCGCTGGATGGCTTCGGCTTGCCTCGAGAGGCGATTGCGCCGGCGGTGGCGGCTCTGGCCGAGCGGCTGGGCGGCGAGGGCCAGGTGCACTTCTCCGATGAGCTGCCGCGGGTGGCGATCTTCGTGAGCAAGCAGGATCACTGCCTGGTGGACCTGCTCTGGCGCACCCGGGCCGGTGAGCTGCCGATGACCGTGCCGCTGGTGGTGTCGAACCACCCCGACCTTTGCGCGGTGGCGGAGGGCTTCGGTGCCACCTACGTGCATCTGCCGATGAGCGTTGGCAGCAAAGAAGAGGCCGAGCAGGCTCAACTGCAGCTGTTGGCTGACCACCAGATCGAGCTGGTGGTGCTGGCCAAATACATGCAGGTGCTCAGTCCCAGCTTCCTGGCCCGCTTCCGCGGCGAGGGCATGCAGGGGCACCAGGTGATCAACATCCACCACTCCTTCCTGCCGGCCTTCAAGGGCGCCCAGCCGTATCACCGCGCCTGGGAGCGGGGCGTGAAGCTGATCGGTGCCACCGCCCACTACGTGACCGAAGAGCTCGACGGCGGCCCGATCATCGAGCAGGCCACGGTGCATGTGAGCCACCGCGACGACGTGGACGACCTGATCCGCAAGGGCCGCGACTGCGAGCGCCTGGCTCTCGCAAGGGCCCTGCGGCTGCACCTCTGCCGTCAGGTGATGGTGTATCGCGGCCGCACGGCGGTGTTTGATTGAGGCCTGGGTAGGGCTTCAGCGCGATTCGCCCAGGGCTTCGCTGCGGTGTTTGGCCAGGGTGGCTGTCGGTAGGGGGCCTTCCAGGTGCACCCAGGGCAAGACGCGATCTTGATTCCAGGTGATGTGGATCACGTCGTCCCAGGGAGGTGGAGCTTCGGGTCCGGAGCGGCTGGTCTCCACTGCGGCCCGGTAGGCCTGCTTCCAGCCCCCCAGGCTTTCGTGACGGCCCCTGGCGGCGGCGATCACCGGGGCCAGGCGCCGGTCGCTGCGCGACAGCAGTGCCTGGATCACGCTCCAGCCGTAGCTTTCAGGGCGCAGCTCGATGCCCTTGGGCTTGAGCCGCTTGGCCAGCAGCTTCAGGCGCTTGTCGGCCTCGGGCCGCACCCCCTGCCACTGGAACGGCGTGTGGGCCTTGGGCACGAAGCTGCTCACGCCCAGGGAGAGCCGCAGCCCCGGCGTTGCTTTTTTCAGGGCCAGCAGCAGTTCGGCGGTGGCCACCACATCCGTGTCTTCCTCGGTGGGCAACCCCACCATTCCGTAGAGCTTCAAGCCGGTGAGGCCGCCTTCTTTGGCGTAGCAGGCGGCGGCGTAGATCTCTTCGGTGGCGAGCTTCTTGTTCACCACCTGGCGCATCCGTTCGCTGCCGCTCTCAATGGCGATCGTGAGCGACTTGCTGCCCCGCTTGGCCAGGATCCGTCCCAGCTCGGGCGTCACCGTGGCGGCCCGCACTGAGCTCACGCTCACCCGGGTGCCTTCGAAGCGATCCTGATCCAGCCAGGCCAGCAGGTCGGCAAATTGGGGGTGCTGGGTCACCGAGGCCCCCAGCAGGCCCAGCCGCTGGGTGGCGGTGAGCCCCTTCTCTACCGCAGGGATCAGGCCGTCATCGAGGCTGGGGGTGCGGAAGGGCAGGGTGAGGTAGCTGGCCAGGCAGAAGCGGCACAGCTCCGGGCAGCTGCGCACCACTTCCACCAAGTGGATCGAGGGCCAGGCCGCCTCCGGGGTGATCACGGCCGAATGGCTGAGGGTGTTGCCGCGCCAGGTTTGCTTGGCCACCGTGGCTGGGATGCCCGGTTCGATCGGTTCTACGGCCAGCAGTTGGCCTTCGCTGGAGTAGCGAGGGGCGTAGAGGCTGGGCACGTACACGCCCGGCACTTGGGCCAGCTGCCGCAGCCGTTCGGCCCTCGGGGCGCCGCGGTGCTGTTGCAGCGCATCCACAAAGGCGGGCAGCAGCAGTTCGCCATCGCCCAGCAGCACCACATCGAAGAAGGGTGCCAGGGGCTCGGGGTTGGCCGTGAGCACGGGGCCACCGCCGAACACGATCGGGTCGCTGTCGCCCCGTTCGCTGGCCCAGATCGGAATGCGCTGCTGCTCTAGCAGATCCAGCAGCACCGGGCCGTCGAGCTCCCAGCTCAGTGACAGGCCAAAGAGATCACAGATCCGGTGCGGCGGGTCGCCCTGGTCGGTGAATAGGCGGCGCACATCCACGTCGGCTCGTTGCGCCAGGGTGGCCCAAACCACCTGGTAGCCCAGGCTGGTGATGCCCACCGTGTAGGTGCTGGGAAAGGCCAGCACCGTCCGCAGCGCCCCGGCCTCAGGCTGGGCGGGCTCAAACAGCAGGGTTTCCTGGTTCAGGTGAGACGCCGGATGGGGACCTCCAGCGTCTCACCCAACAGTTCACACCTCCGTCAGCACCTTCGCCTCGTCTTCGGCGCTCACCACCCGGCCCTGATCCTCGAAGCCTTCGATCTGGTCGAAGTTGAGGTAGCGGTAGAGCTCGGCGCCGTAAGGATCGATCTTCTCGGCCGCGATCGCCAGGTAGTCCTGCTTGGAGGGGATGCGGCCCAGCTGGGCGCACACCGCCGCCAGCTCAGCACTGCCCAGGTACACCTGGGCACCATTGCCGAGCCGGTTGTTGAAGTTGCGGGTGCTGGTGGAGAACACGGTGGTGTTGTCGTCCACCCGGGCCTGGTTGCCCATGCAGAGCGAGCAGCCGGGCATCTCCATGCGGGAGCCGGCGGCTTCGAAGACGGCGGTGTAGCCCTCTTTCTTCAGCATCTCCTCGTCCATGCGGGTGGGCGGGCACACCCAGAGGCGGGCGGCATTCTCGCCCTGGCCTTTGAGCACGTTGGCGGCGGCGCGGTAGTGGCCGATGTTGGTCATGCAGGAGCCGATGAACACCTCATCGATGGCCGCCCCCGCCACCTCGCTCAGGGTTTTGACGTTGTCGGGGTCGTTGGGGCAGGCCAGGATCGGCTCGGTGATCGCATCCAGATCGATCTCGATCACCGCCGCATACTCGGCATCGGCATCGGCCTCGAGCAGCACCGGATTGGCCAACCAGGCCTCCATCGCTTTGATGCGGCGCGCCAATGTGCGCTCATCGCCGTAGCCGCGGGCGATCATGTTTTTCAGCAGCGCCACGTTGCTGCGCAGGTATTCGCTCACCGTGTCCACCGAGAGCTTGATGGTGCTGCCGGCGCAGGAGCGCTCGGCGGTGGCGTCGGTGAGTTCAAACGCCTGCTCGAGCTTGAGATCGGGCAGCCCCTCGATCTCCATGATCCGGCCGTTGAACACGTTCTGCTTGCCCTCCTTGGCCACCGTGAGCAGCCCCTGCTGGATGGCCACGTAGGGGATCGCGTTCACCACATCCCGCAGGGTCACGCCCGGCTGCAGCTTCCCTGTGAACTTCACCAGCACCGATTCGGGCATGTCCAGCGGCATGGCGCCGATGGCGGCGGCGAAGGCCACCAGGCCCGAGCCGGCGGGGAAGGAGATGCCCAGCGGGAAGCGGGTGTGGCTATCGCCGCCGGTGCCCACCGTGTCGGGCAGCAGCATGCGGTTGAGCCAGCTGTGGATGATGCCGTCGCCGGGGCGCAGGGCCACGCCGCCACGCGAGGCCATGAAGTCGGGCAGTTCGGCGTGGGTTTTCAGATCCACCGGCTTGGGATAGGCGGCGGTGTGGCAGAAGCTCTGCATCACCAGATCGGCACTGAAGCCCAGGCAGGCCAGCTCCTTCATCTCATCGCGGGTCATCGGCCCGGTGGTGTCTTGGGAGCCCACGGTGGTCATCAGCGGCTCGCAGCTGGTGCCGGGGCGCACGCCGCTCAGGCCGCAGGCCTTGCCCACCATCTTCTGGGCCAGGGTGAAGCCCTTGCCGGTGTCGGCGGGGGCGCTGGGGCGGATGAACAGGTCGCTGGCGGGCAGGCCCAGCTGGGCGCGCACCTTGTCTGTCAAAGAGCGGCCGATCAGCAGGGGGATGCGGCCGCCGGCGCGCACCTCATCGGTGATCGTGCTGGGCTTGAGATCGAAGCGGGCCACGATCTCCCCGGCATTCGCTTCGCCCGCGGCGCGCTCGATCGTGCCGGCGTAGGGGCGGATCGTGATCACATCGCCACTGTTGAGGGCGCTCACGTCGCACTCGATCGGCAGGGCGCCGGAGTCTTCGGCGGTGTTGAAGAAGATCGGCGCGATCTTGCCGCCGAGCACCACGCCGCCGCCGCGCTTGTTGGGCACGTGGGGGATGTCGGTGCCGGTGTGCCACAGCACCGAGTTGATGGCGGATTTGCGGGAGCTCCCCGTGCCCACCACATCGCCCACATAGGCCACCGGGTGGCCCTTGGTTTTGAGCTCCTTGATCAGCTCCAGGCCGCCGGGCATGCGGGTTTCCAGCATCGCCGTGGCGTGCAGGGGGATGTCGGGGCGGGTGGTGGCGTGGGTGGCCGGCGAGAGGTCGTCGGTGTTGGTTTCGCCCTCCACCTTGAACACCGTCACGGTGATCTCCGCCGGCAGCTCGGGCTTGGCGGTGAACCATTCAGCGGCGGCCCAGCTGTCGACCACCCTCTGGGCGTAGGGGTTGCTGGCCGCCAGCTCCAGCACATCGTGGTAAGCGTCGTACACCAGCAGGGTGCGGCTCAGGCCTGTGGCGGCCGCCTCGGCGATGGCGGCATCGGCGCTGGCTAGCAGTGCGATCAGGGCGCCCACGTTGTAGCCGCCGATCATCGTGGCCAGCAGGCGCACGGCCTCCACGGGGCTCACCAGGGGGCTGATGGTTTTGGCCTGGGCCACGGCGCTGAGCCAATCGGCTTTCACATAGGCCGCTTCATCCACGCCGGGGGGGATGCGTTCGGAGAGCAGGTGCAGCAGGAAGGATTCCTCGCCGGCGGGCGGGGCCTGCAGCAGCTCGGTGAGGGCCGCGGTCTGCTCAGCGCTGAGCGGCAGGGCCGGAATGCCCAGGGCCTCGCGCTCGGCCGCGGCGGCGCGGTAGCTGGAGAGGAAGCTGGCTGCAGACATGCCCGATCGCGTCAATCTGCTTTCCATTGTTCTTGGCGGCCGGTCCAGCGTTTGGTCGCAATCGCTGCTGACTAGGGTGGAAACCCCTGCGCGGCGCCGTTTCAACGGCATCAGGCCCATGACCACCACCACCACCTCCGACCTGCATGTGGTGGAAACAAGGCCGCTGGTGCCCCCGGCGCTGTTGCATCGCGAATTGCCGATCACGGAGCGCTCGGCGGCCACCGTGCAGCAGGCCCGCCAGCGGATTCAGGCGATCCTGCATGGCCGTGATTCCCGGCTGTTGGTGATCGTCGGGCCCTGTTCGGTGCACGACGTGGCGGCGGCCAAGGAGTACGCCACGGCCATTGCTGCGGCCCAAGAGCGCTTCCAGGATGCGCTCGAGATCGTGATGCGGGTGTACTTCGAGAAGCCCCGGACCACCGTGGGTTGGAAGGGCCTGATCAATGACCCCCACCTCGATGGCAGCTACGACATCAATACGGGACTGCGGGTGGCCCGCGGCCTGCTGCTGCATTTAGCCGAGATGGGGCTGCCGGCGGCTACCGAGCTGCTCGATCCGGTGGTGCCCCAATACATCGCCGATCTGATCAGCTGGACGGCCATCGGCGCCCGCACCACCGAAAGCCAGACCCACCGGGAGATGGCCTCGGGTTTGTCGATGCCGATCGGCTTCAAAAATGGCACCGACGGCAGTGCCATCACCGCCATCAATGCCATGGAGGCGGCGGCGCGGCCCCACCATTTCCTTGGCATCAACCACGACGGTCAAGCCGCCATCGTGACCACCACGGGCAACCCCGATGGCCATCTGGTCTTACGGGGTGGTAATCGCGGTACCAACTACCACCCGGAGGCGGTTGAGGAGGCCGCTGCTGAGCTGGCCAAAGCCGGCCTGCCGCCTCGGGTGATGGTGGATTGCAGCCATGGCAACTCCAACAAGGATTACCGCCGTCAGGGCGAGGTGGCGGTTCAGGTTGCGGAGCAACTGCGCGCGGGTTCCACCCACGTGATGGGGGTGATGCTCGAGAGCCATCTGGTGGCGGGCAACCAGAAGATCCCCACCGATCTTGCCCAGCTCACCTATGGCCAGAGCATCACCGATGCCTGCATCGATCTGGCCACCACCGGGTCGGTGCTCGACACGTTGGCCGAAGCGGTGCGGCAGTCCCAGGCGGCCCGCCCCCTGCTGCTCAGCTGAGCCGTGCCCACAACCAGCCAGCCGCCAAGGGCACGGTGAAGTTGTCGAGGCCCAGCACGGCTGCCTGCTCCAGCAGCACCGCTGCGGCGGCGATGGCCAGCAAGGCGCCCAGCGCCGGTTGGGGCAGCCCTGCCGCCTGGGCCAGTTGGCTCACCACCAGCAGCATCGCCAGGCTGCCCAGGGCCATGGCCGTGGTGCCCACCACTGATTTGCGCTGACCCCAGATGTGCCAGCTCGGGGAGGCCACCAGCGGCCCTACCAATCCGGCCAGGCCGTCCCCCACGGCCATCACCAGAACGCCCGCTGCGACTGCAGCCGGTTGCTGCGGCCAGAACAGCAGCAACAGCAGGGTAATCGAGGCCCCGTAGGCGATGGTGCCGTAGCTGGCGCGGCCGACATCTTCAATGGCAGGCAGCAGCCGGAAGCGGTGGTTGAGTGCGGCCAGCAGGGTGATCACGCCTGCCGCCGGCACCGCGATCAGGCGGTCGATGCCCAGGGCCCAGGCGATCGGCACCACGGCTCCGGTGCCGATGTGCACCAGCTTGCGGCTCCATTCCCGCTGGCCGTTCCAGCGGCGGCGCACCTGCAGCGCGGCCATCACCAGCAGGGTCAGCCAGCTGGTGATGGCCGCAACACCCAGCAGCTGCTGCGGCCATCCGCCCACCATCGGCTCAGGCGGCCTGCTGAACGTTGCTCATCAGCCGCAATTTCATGATCGCTTTGGCTTCCAGTTGTCGCACCCGCTCCCGTGACACGTTGATCAGTCGGCCGATCTCCGCCAGGGTGAGGGGCTCCGATCCCTCCAGCCCAAACCGCAGCTTGAGGATTTTCTGCTCTCGGTCATTCAGCTGCGAGAGCCAGGCGCCCAAGTGCTCCTTCTGAATGTGCCGGTCCATCGAGTCCATGTGCTCGTTGCTGGCCGGATCGGCGATCAGTTCGCCCAGGGTGCTGCGATCTTCATCGCCGCGGGCGTGGGCATCCAGGGAGGCGCAGGGGGCGCTCTGGGCCATCAGCTCCTCGAGGTCCTGGGGAGCCATGTCCATGGCATGGGACAGCTCCAGCCGGTTGGGCTGGCGCCCGAGCCGGTGGGAGAGCTCCCGGCTGATGCGCCGCATCTTCGAGAGCTTTTCGCTGATGTGAATCGGCAGGCGGATTGTGCGGGCACTGTTGTCGATGGCCCGGGTCATCCCCTGGCGGATCCACCAGTAGGCGTAGGTCGAAAACTTGTAGCCCATGGCCGGATCGAACTTGTCGACGGCGCGCTCTAGGCCGATCGCCCCTTCCTGCACCAGATCGAGCAGTTCCAACCCCTGGTTTTGATACTTCTTGGCAACGCTTACCACCAGGCGCAGGTTGGCCGCCATCATGCGGTCGCGGGCCCGCTGGGCCATCCGCAGCTGGCGCTTGTGTTTGGGCGTGATCTCTTCGGAGGGCAATTCTTGCAGCCGTTTACCGGCCTGCACATGGTGGGCCAGCTCGATTTCTTCCGCGGCCGTGAGCAGGGGCACACGGCCAATGGTGCTCAGATACCAACCAATCGAATCGGCACTGAGACGTCCGCCGGCCCGGGGACCGGTTGCGCGCACCTTTGCCAGTTTCGTTGCTGAAAGCTCCGAACCGTTGTTGTCAACAACGGCTGAAGCGGATTGCAAAGGCGTCCCCACACCCAAGCCTCCGTATTGGATTTGGCCGGAATGTAGCACTGCAACGCATGCTGCAACGGTTTGATTTGGAAGAATTCCTGTATGGTTTGCTGCCGATTAGCACGGATGCCTGTGCTTTTGCAGCATCAGTTGGCGGGTGCCAAGCCGCCTCGCCAGCGACGCACCATTTGCTGTTGAGCGAGGTTTGGATCACCAGCATGCTGACGCTGACTGAAATGTCCCTGGCTGTCCATGTGCCAGGCACCCGTGTCCTGAAGGTAGAGCTCGAGCACCTGTTCAAGCTGATGCCGCAGCCGTGGATCTTCGATGGGAGCAACGGCTTCCACCCGCCGGTCCAGGTTGCGAGACATCCAGTCGGCGCTACCGATGAACATTTCAGGTTCGCCGCCATTGGCAAACCAGAACAGGCGTGAGTGTTCGAGGAAGCGGCCGATCACACTCACCACGCTGATGTTGTCGCTGATCCCTTCCAGGTTGGGCCGCACGCTGCACATGCCCCGCACCACCAGTTCGATCGTCACCCCCGCTTGGGAGGCTTCGTAGAGCAGGGCGATGATCGCCGGATCGACCAGGGCATTCATCTTGGCCCGGATGTGGCCGCCGCGGCCTGCCTGGGCGTGCTCGATCTCGCGGCGGATCAGGCCCTCCATGCGGTTGCGCAGGGTGACCGGCGCCACCAACAGCCGGCGGAAACTCTGCTGTTTGGAGAAGCCGGTGAGGTAGTTGAACAGCTCAACCAGATCGGCGCCGAATTCCGGCCTTGCGGTGAGCAGACCGATGTCGGTGTAGAGGCTGGAGGTTTTGGAGTTGTAGTTGCCGGTGCCGATGTGCACGTAGCTGTTGAGACGCTCCTTTTCCTTGCGCACCACCAGCAGGATTTTGGTGTGGGTTTTCAGGCCCAGCACGCCATACACCACGTGCACGCCTGAAGCCTCCAGCTGCTTGGCCCACTGGATGTTGTTGTCTTCGTCGAAGCGGGCCTTCAGTTCCACCAGGGCCATCACCTGCTTGCCGTTTTCGGCGGCCCGGATCAGGGCCCCCACCACAGGCGAATCCTTGGAAGTGCGGTAGAGGGTCATCTTGATGGCCAACACCGAGGGGTCGTCGGCGGCCTGGTTGAGGAATTCCTCCACGGAGGTGGAAAACAGGTCGTAGGGGTGATGCAGCAGCACATCGCCGCGGCGGATCACCGAAAAGATGCTTTCAAACTCCTCGGCCTTGATCGAGCCGTCTTCCAGCTGGCCCTTCTGGGTGCGCGCCAGGGCTGGGCTGGTGCGGCCCTTGTGGGGTTTTTCCTTGAGCTGGGGCAAGGGGATGGCCAACAGGCTCATCAAGTCGTCGAGGCCCAGGGGGCCGTTGATCCGGTAGACGTCTTCGGCTTCCACGGCGGTGCCCTCCATCAGCAGCTGCACCACCGCTTCGGGCATCTCATCGGCCACCTCCAGGCGCACCACTTCGCCGCCGCGGCGGCGTTTGCGCAGGCCCTCCTCCAGGGCCTCCATCAGGTCGTCGGCCTCGAGGTCGCGCAGTTCGAGGTCGGCATCGCGGGTGACACGGAAGAAGAAGTGCCCCTCCACGTGCATGCCCGGAAACAGCAGGCCCAGGTTGAAGGCCACCACCTGCTCGAGCGGTACGGCCGTGTACACGGGCTCGGGTTGTTTGCCGCTGAGGTTGGGCGGGATCTGGACGATGCGGGGCAGGTTTTTCTGCGGCACCTTGACCCGGGCGAATTCCTGTTGGCCAGAGTCGGGGTCGCGCACCAGGGCGGCCACGTTGAGGCTCAGGTTGCTGATGAACGGGAAGGGGTGGGAGGGATCCACCGCCAGGGGGGTCAGGACTGGAAAGATGGCGTTCTGGAAATAGCTGTCCAGCCACTCACGTTGATCGCCGTTGAGGTTGGCGTAGTCGATCAGGTGAACGCCGTAGTCGGCGAGATGGGTTTTGAGTGAGTGGCGGTAGTGCTTCTGCTGCATCTCCAGCAGCGGCCGCAGCTTGGCGCGAATCGCCTGGAGCTGTTGCTGGGCGGTGAGGCCGTCGTCGCTGAGGGTGCTGACGCCCGCTTCAATTTGCGACTTCAGCGAAGCCACCCGCACCATGAAGAATTCATCGAGGTTGTTGCTGAAGATGGCGCTGAATTTCGCCTGCTCCAGCAGCGGGGTGTGCTCGTCGAGGGCCTGGGCCAACACCCGGGAGTTGAACTCCAGCCAGCTGAGCTCGCGGTTGATGTAGAGCTCCGGAGCGACCTGCGCGTCAGCCTTTGATTCCGCCATGCCAACCCGCCCCTGATGAGGCGCAACGTAGCAATTTCAACCGTCTGAGCTGTGTATTCCAGCTTCCATCCCCACTGCCGACCGGCCCGGTAGGCCGCCGGCCACCAGCAGGGCCACGCCCACCAGCAGGATGATGCCCAGCCAGAAGGGGCTCTGCCGCCCTGTGGTTTCGTAGGCCAAGCCCGCCAGTGGTGGGCCGAGGAAGCTGCCCAGGCTCTGCAGCCCCTGCAGGCTGCCCAAGGCGGCACCCTGGCCCTCGCTGTCGAGCCGCCGGGACACCAAGCTGCGCAGGCAGGGGGTGACCAGGCCGGTGCCCAGCGCCAGGACCGCCACGGCGCTGAACACCACCT
Source organism: Cyanobium sp. ATX 6E8 (assembly GCF_024346335.1). NCBI lineage: Bacteria > Bacillati > Cyanobacteriota > Cyanophyceae > Synechococcales > Prochlorococcaceae > Cyanobium > Cyanobium sp. ATX 6E8. Next base: position 38,459 of record NZ_JAGQCT010000010.1, read on the forward strand.
GCTGGGCATTGGCGCGGGTGGCCATCGGGATCAACAGGCAGCCGGCGATGACAAAGCCCAGGCCAGCCAAGGTGAGCCGCCATTCGCCGAAGCGCTTCACCAGCGGTCCGATCAGCCCCCCCTGCACCACCGTGGCCACCACGCCCACCACGAGAAAGGCCGCCGCCGCCAGCCCGGGCCCCCAGTTGAAGGCCTGCTTGAAATACAGCACCAGCACGGCCGTGAAGCCGTTGAAGGCCAGAAAGAACAGGAAGAAGGCCACGCACAGGCGCCGCACCTGGGGGTTGGTGAACACCCGCTGCAGCGCGGCGAACGGGTTGAGATCCCGTTTGCGCGGCATCGCTCGGCGGGCTTCCAGCGGGTGGGTTTCCGGCAGCACGGTGAGCACCAGCACCAGGTTGAGCATGGCGATGGCAACCGCCACCAGCAGCGGCAGGGTGACGTTCAGGCGGCTGAGCAGGCCACCGAGGGCCGGGCCGAGGATGAAGCCCAGGCCGAAGGCCACGCCGATCAGGCCGAAGGCCTTGGCTCGCTTTTCCGGCGGCGAGATGTCGGCCAGCACGGCGCTCGCGGTTGCGGCGGTGCCGCCGCTCACCCCGTCGATCAGCCGGGCCCCGAACAGCAGCGCCAGGGGCAGCCCGGCAGCCTGGGCCGCGGGCCACAGGGTGGCCCAGGGCAGGCTGATGGTGAGGGCAAACAGGGCCAGGCCCAGCACCGAGCCCGCCACGCAGACACTGATCACCGGTTTGCGGCCGAAGCGGTCGCTGAGGGCGCCGATCAGGGGCGTGAAGGCGAACTGGGCGATGGCATAACTGCCCGCCAGCAGACCCAGCACGCGGCCGTCATTGGTGAAGCCCGCCAGCAGAAACGGCAGCAGCGGGAACACGATCGACTCCCCCAGCCGGTCATTGAGCAGCGTCAGAAAGGCGCAGAAGAAGGTGGAGGGGCGGGAGAGCGACAAGAGGGGAGCGACCGGGTGCGTGTGGGGCTGGTGTGCGGGATGGAGCGGTGCCGGCGGCGGGGGCTGGCGCTCAGGGGGCCTTGATCTGCGGGCAGGGGTTGGGGCCAAACATGCCGCTCAGTTTCTGGCTGCCCATCGCATAGATCTGCTGGGCCTGGGCTGGGTTGCCCTGGGCGCCCTGCAGCTTGCTTGCAAACTCCTGGCAGGCTTGAGCCTGCTGGGGATTCGTGGGCTGGATGGTGGTCGCAGCCGCGGGGGTGGCCGGTGCTGGAGTGGGCGCTGCCGCCGGGGCAGTAGCTGTGGGGGCGGGGATGTCGCCGCAGGGGTTTTCGCCGAAGGTTTCCACCAGCTTCAGCACCCCCTGCTGATACACCAGTTGGGCCTGCTGGGCATTGCCGGAGGCGGCCTGGAGCTTGCCGGCGAACTCCTGGCAGGCCTTGCGTTCCTGGGCCCGGCGCAGCAGCGGGCCTGCCTGGGTTTCCGGTGCGGCGAGCAGACCTAGACCGGCGGCCAGCAGCAGCGACAGGGCTGCGGTGGCTGGGCGGGCGGTCATGGCGTGGGCTCAGGGACCCTCACGTTATGGGGCGAGCCACTGCTGCAGCTGTCATCTGCGGTTCATGCTTGGGTGTCGGTTGCAAGGCGGCCATGGCTGCATCGGAGTTGACTCCCCTCCAGCTCAGCCACCTCAACAGCCGCTGTGAGGCGCACATGGTGGATGTGGCGGCCAAGCCGGCCACGCTGCGCCAGGCCGTTGCCGAAGGTTTTCTTGCCCTGGCTCCGGAGGCCCTGGCGCTGGTGCGCGAGGGGAGGGCCGGCAAGGGCGACGTGTTGGCGGTGGCGCGGGTGGCGGCGATCCAAGCGGCCAAGCGCACCGCCGAATTGATCCCGCTTTGCCACCCGCTGCCGCTCAGTTGCCTGGAGGTGGTGATCGCCGAGGCGCCGTTGCCGGATGGTTCGGCTGTGGGCCTGCGCTGTGAGGCCACGGCGGGCACCACCGGCCCCACCGGCGTGGAGATGGAAGCCCTCACCGCCGTGCAGGTGGGCCTGCTCACCCTCTACGACATGCTCAAGAGCGCCGACCGGGCGATGACGATCGGGCCGGTGCGGCTGGTGCGCAAATCCGGAGGGCGCGGGGGGGATTGGGTGCGCCCTGGGGGTCAGGACGATGGCTGATGGGCCTGCCACGGAGCCCTATGGCCGCGAGGGCTTGCCGCTGGATCAGGCCCGCGCCTTGATCCTCGAGCAGCTCCAGCCCCTCGCCGCGAGCGAATCCCTCGCCCTCAGCCACGCCCTGGGCCGCACCACGGCGGCGGCGGTGATCGCCCCTGCTGCAGTGCCGGGGTTTCGCGCTTCGATCATGGATGGCTACGCCATTGCTGGATCGGATCCGCCACCGGTTGGGTGCTCCTGGCGGCTGGTGGGGGTCTCCGCGGCTGGGGCTCCCTATGGGCTGATGTTGCGGAGCGGAGAAGCGGTGCGGATCCTCACCGGTGCTTTGGTGCCCGAGGGCAGTGATCGGGTGCTGCCCCAGGAGCTGGTGGCGGTGGATGGCGAGCGGCTGGACTTGCTGAAGCCCGGCGGCCCCAACCCCTGGATTCGCCAGCCCACCGAGGAGGCGGCTGCGGGCCAGGAGCTAGTGCCAGCAGGCCAGCGGCTTGGTGTTGCCGATCTCGGCCGCCTGGCCAGTTGCGGCGTGCAGCAGCTGCAGGTGACGCGCCGGCCGCGGATTGGCTTGCTGATCAGTGGCGATGAGCTGCTGCCGCCGGGGCTGGCGCGGGGGCCGGGGCAGATCTGGGAGAGCAATTCGGTGCTGCTCAGTGCTCTGCTCCAGCGGCTCGGTTACGCCGTTGCCGATCAGCGGGTGGTGGTCGACCAGCCGGAGCCGTTGCGGCTGGCATTGCAGGAGTTGGCGGCGGGCTGTGATGTGGTGGTGAGCACCGGCGGCGTGTCGGCTGGCGACAGCGACTGGATCCGTCCCCTGGTGGCGGAGCTGGGGCAGGTGAGTTTTTGGAAGTTGTTCCTCAAGCCCGGCCGGCCCTTCGCCTGGGGCCAGGTGGCGGGGGTGCCATTTTTCGGTTTGCCGGGCAATCCGGTGGCGGCGGCGATCACGGCGCTGCAGCTGCTGTGGCCGGCCTTGCAACGGCTGGAGGGAGCGGAGGTCCAACGGCTGCCGCGCCTGAAGGTGCGCTTGGAGGCGGCGCTGCGGCGCGGGGCTGGCCGGCCGGAGCTGGCTCGGGCCCGGCTGGTGGTGGCCGCCGACGGGGGCTTGTGGGCCCGGGTGGAAGGGTCGCAGGCCTCCTCACGCATCGGCTCGCTGCAGGGGGCCGATCTGCTGCTGGAGATCCCGGCGGAGCTGGGCGCCCTGGAGGCCGGCACGGAGCTGTGGGCGCAGTTGTTGCGGTTGCCGGTGCTGTGAAGCGTGCGGTTGTTCGTATGCTTTGAAAGCCGCTCAACCGTGCGATGGAAATCCTCTCGGCCAATGCGTTGAAGACTGCGGGGGTGGGGGCGATCACGCGAGCGCTGGAGCACGAGCGCGAAGCAGGCGTCTCGGTGCGTGGCCGCTTGCGTTATGTGGTGATGGAGGCCGAGGAGTTTCAGCGCTTGCGGGATCTGGAGCTGGAACTGGCCCTCTTGGAGACGCGGAACGACGTGGCGGCCGGACGTTGCATCGCAGAATCCGTAGAGGCCCACCTGCAGCGGCTGGATGCCCTGGCGGCTGAGCTGCCTTGAGTTGGACGCTCCTGTTCACCGAGCGGTACAACCGCAGAGCCGCGCGTTTCCTGCGTCGCCATCCTGAGTTGCGGGATGCGTACCGCAAGACGCTGTTGCTGTTGGAGGTCAATCCAGGTCACCCGTCCTTGCGCCTGCATGCCCTGAAGGGACGCTTGAGCGGGCTGCATTCCGTGTCGATCAACATCAGCTACAGGATCACGTTGGAGTTGTTGATCGAAGGCCAGCGTCTGATTCCGATTGACATCGGCAGCCATGACACGGTGTATCGGGGCTGAAGGGCAGGCTCACAGCGGCGTGTTGCTCGTGAGCCACTCGCCTGTGCCATCGCGGCGCCACTCCCGTTTCCAGAACGGTGCGTCGTGCTTGAGCGCCTCCAGCAGCTCCTGGCAGCAGCGCTGGGCGGGGCCGCGGCGGTCGGCGCCGATGGCCACCAGCACGATCGCTTCACCCGGCAGCACCCGGCCGATGCGGTGCTGCACCAGGCAGCTGCCCACCCCATGGCGCGCGCAGCAGCCTGTGGCCAGCTGCTGCAGCTGGCGCTCGGTCATGCCCGGATAGTGCTCCAATTCCAGGGCCAGCAGGGGCGTTCCATCGGCGGCCGCGGCCCGCACTCGACCGATGAACACGCTCTCGGCAGCGCTGGCGTTGGTGCTGGGGCCGCTGGCGGCGAGCTGGCGCTGCCACTGCTCCAGGCAGGCGAGCGGCTCGAAGGCCTCCAAGTGGAGATCGATCTTGAGCTGCAGGCCCTCAGCGTCAGCCACCGCTGATCGGAGGTAGGAAAGCCAGCTCATCGCCGGGGAGTAGGGGGGTGTCGGCCGCGGCGAACTGCTGGTTGATGGCGACGCGCACGCTGTTCAGCTCTCCCGGCAATTGCAGCGTCTGCCAGAGCTGGCGCGGGGTGAGGGTCGCCTCCACCAAGGCGTCTGCGGTCCACTGCCGCTCGGCCCAGCCCGCCTGCTCTCGCAGCCCTGCGAACAGGCGGATGCGGATTCCTGCGGCCGATGGCTCACCCATGGCCGCAACGCTAACTAGCGCTCCCGCGCGCCACTGTCACGATGGCTCTCGCGTTGTTCGATCCGCTTTGAGCCTCGCCATCGCCCTGCTCACGGTGTCTGACACCCGCACCCTGGCGGACGACCGCTCCGGTGATGCCCTGCTGGCGCGGCTTCAGGCGGCCGGCCACCGGCTGGTGGAGCGGGCACTGGTGCCCGACAACCGTTATCGCATTCGCGCCGAACTCAGCCGCTGGATCGCCGATGAGGCGGTGCAGGTGGTGATCAGCAGCGGCGGCACCGGCCTCACTGGCCGCGACGGCACGCCGGAGGCGGTGGTTCCCCTGCTGGACAAGACGATTGAGGGCTTCGGCGAGCTGTTCCGGGTGCTGTCGTTCGAGACGATCGGCACCAGCACCTTGCAGAGCCGCTGTTTGGCGGGGGTGGCCAACGGCACGGTGATCTTCGTGCTGCCGGGCTCCCTGGACGCGGTGGAAACCGCCTGGGACCGCTTGATCTGCGCCCAGCTCGATGCCGCTACCCGCCCCTGCAACCTGGTGCAGCTGTTGCCGCGGCTGGGGGAATCGCCGGATCAGCCGGCGGGCCAGGGCTGATCTCTCTAGCGTGCCACTGAAACCGGCATCCGTGGCCATGGCGCCTGAGGAGTCTGGATCGCCAGCCACTGGTTTGCCGACGGGGTCGGATCTGCCATCGGCTTTGGAGGATGGCAGCAGCGGCGGCGGCTGGCCGTTGATCGATGGTTGGGCCCGCGCCACCTTCTCGCCCACGGGTCTGCGCCTCTGGCAAACCCTCAGCCATCAGAGCGCCTGCCTGTCGTGCGCCTGGGGCACCGGCGGCCAGAACGGCGGCTTTCGCGATGAACTGGGCGAGCCGCTGCAGCGCTGTTTCAAGAGTGTGGAGGCGATCCAGGCAGAACTGCAGCCAGCGGTGCCCGCTGAGGTGTTTGCCGGTCGCAGCCTGGCCGAGCTGCAGCAGCTCAGCTCCGCCGAATGCGATCGCCTGGGGCGCCTCGATCGGCCCCTGATCCATCGCGCCGGCAGCACGCACTACGAGCCGATCAGCTGGGAGGAGGTGCACGCGCTGGTGGCCGAGGCCTTCCACGCGCCGGCGCCGGCGCGGGTGGCTTCCTACAGCTCCGGCCGCTCCTCCAACGAGGCCGCCTACCTGCTGCAGCTGCTGCTGCGGGCCCGCGGCTGCAACAACCTGGCCGACTGCTCCGACCTCTGCCACGCCCCCTCCACCATCGGCCTCACCAGGGTGTTCGGTAGCGGCACCTCGATGGTGAACCTGGAGAGCCTCCAGCACGCTGATGGCGTGGTGCTGGTGGGCTCCAACGCGCCGGCGAACCATCCGCGCCTGATGAACGAGCTGATCCGCCTGCGCGAGCGCGGCGGCACGGTGATCGTGATCAATCCGGTGCTGGAGGCCGGGCTGCTCAAGTTCGGCTCGCCCGCCTTCCCGATCCGCTCGATGCTCGGCGGTGGTAGTGAGATCGCCTCGCTGTTTCTGCAGCCGATCCCCGGTTCCGACACGGCGGTGTTTCTGGGGATCCAGAAGGCGCTGCTGGAGCGCGGCGCCATCGATCTTGCGTTTGTGAAGGCCCACGCTGACGACTGGCAGCCGTTGCTTGAGCAGATCGAATCCACCAGCTGGGAGGCGATCAGTGCCTGCTGCGGCCTCAGCCGCGAGGAGCTCGAGCACACCGCCGCCCGGCTGGCTGCGTGCAAGGCGGTGGTGTTCGCCTGGGCGATGGGCATCACCCACCACGCCAATGGCACCGCCAACGTGCAGGCGATCGCCAACACCGCCCTGCTCACGGGCAACGTGGGCCGCCCCGGGGCGGGCACGATGCCGATCCGCGGCCATTCCAACGTGCAGGGCTTCGGCTCGATGGGGGTGTCGGTGCACCTGCGTGAGCCGATGCGGCTGGCACTTGAGCAGCTGCTCGGCCGGCCGCTCAGCCGCACCCCCGGCTACGACACCCGCGCCCTGATCGAGGCGGCCGAGAGGGGTGAAGTGGACACCCTGTTGTGCCTGGGCGGCAATCTGTTCGGCGCCAATCCCGATAGCGCCCAGGCCCAGCGCGCCCTCGGCCGCATCGACACGATCGCCTACCTGGCTACAAAGCCCAAAACCGGCCATTTCCATGGCCTCGGCGCCCGCCAGACCTTGCTGCTGCCGGTGTTCAACCGCTTCGAGACGCCCCATCGCACCACGGTGGAATCGGGCAACAACTGGGTGCGGCTCAATGAGCCCGGCCGCACCCACCTGCGCGGTGGGGACCTGATCAGCGAGGTGGCTTTCCTGGCCGAGCTGGCCCACCGCCTGCACGGCAGCGAGCCGATCGACTGGCGGTGCCTGCAGGATCCCGTGTATGTGCGCGAGTTGATCGCCCGCACCGTGCCCGGCTATGGGGCGATCGCCGACATCGATGCCAGCAAGCGGGAGTTTGAGGTGGCGGGTCGGGTGTTCCAGGAGCCGCGCTTCCCCACCGCCACGGGTCGCGCCCAACTCGCCGCCACGCCCCTGCCGGATCTCACCTTGCCCAGTCCGGAGCATTTCGGCGGCCTGGCCCCCTGTGAGCGGGGCCTGGTGCTCAGCTTGATCACCGCCCGTAGCTACGGCCAGCACAACACCGTGGTGTACAAACCGGGCGACAGCTATCGGGGCATGACCCACCGTGAGACGATTCTGGTCAACCCGGAGGATCTGGTTGCCTGTGGTCTGCGGGCCCACCAATGGGTGACCGTGCAGGGCGAAGCAGGCCAGCTGGAAGGGATTGAGCTGATCCCCGGCTCGGTGCGCCGCGGAGCGGCTTTGATGTTTTATCCGGAGGCCAACGTGCTGATGCGGGCCGTGAGCGATCCCGAAAGCGGCACCCCGGCCTTCAAGCGGGTACCGGTGCTGGTGCGTGGAGCATGACGCGAATCGTGATGCTGCAGACCTGGCTGGAGGAGCAGCGGCGTCGCGGGCGGGACTACCAGCCGCGCTTTCGGGGCCGCCATCTGTCGGTCACCTGGTTGGGGGCGCTGCTGGCGCTCTCCCTGCTGGGCCTGCTCAGTGCCTGGAGCGGCATGGTGCTGCTGGCGGCGCCGCTGGGGGCGTCGTCGGTGCTGCTGTTTGGCTATCCCGCCAGCCCCCTGGCCCAGCCGCGCAACATCGTGCTCGGCAACCTGGTGGGAGCGTTGGTGAGCGTGGTGGCGGTGGCCTGGCTCGGCCAGGGGCCGCTAGTGATCGCCCTGGCGGTGGCGCTCACGGTGCTGCTGGGTCAGCAGCTGCGCTGCCTGCATCCGCCCGCCGGCGGCCTCGCTTTTCTCGGCGTGGCGCTGGGGGCCGCCCCTCCATTTGTGCTGACGCCCGTGCTGAGCGGTTCACTGCTGTTGGTGCTGATCGCCGCGGTCTTCAGCCGTTGGGTCAAAGGTGCTCTGCCCTACCCGCACCACTGGCTGTAACGCTCTGGGTGCGTGGAGGCCGTTTGATCTCAACCACCATTGATCTCAACCACCATTGATCTCAACCACCCAGGTAGGCCATCTCCGCATGGGCGGGCGCTCCCACTGGGTCCGGGGGGGTGCCGCGGGCCCAGACCTCCTGCCGTTCCTCGCTCCAGCGGTCGGACCGGCGGCTCCAGAGGCCGGCGATCACGTCGCGCAGCGCCTCTGAGGAGCTGGTGGGCTGCAGCCAGGGGCGCAGGTCGAGGCCGCTGCCGGGGGCGGCGAACAGGCAGGTGTAGGCGATGCCGTCGGCGGTGACGCGCAGGCGGTTGCAGTCGCCGCAGAAGGGGGCGCTCACCGACGCCACCACGGCGAGGACGCCGCCGCCTTCTGGCTCGCGATCCTTGTAGCGCCAGCGGCTGGCGGTGGCGTGGGCCGCGCGCCCCTGGGGCTCCAGCGGCCAGCGCGCGCTGATCCGCTCCACCATCTCGGCGGCGCTCAGCACCGCCTCGGGCCGCCAGCCGTTGCGGTTGCCCACGTCCATGAATTCGATCAGGCGCAGCTCCAGGCCCCGCTCGCGGGCCAGGGCCGCCAGGGGCAGCAGCTGGTCGTCATTGGCACCGCGCTGGATTACGGCGTTGAGTTTGAGCGCTCCGCGGCCCGGATCAAAGCCGGCGGCGCAGGCGTGCTCGATCGCTGCCAGCACCTTCGCCAGCAGGGCTTTGCCGTTGCTGACTCCGGCCATGCGGGCCACTGCCGCGCCCGTAGTGCCATCGAGGCTGAGGGTGATGCGATCGAGGCCGGCGGCACGCAGGCTTAGGGCCCGCTCGGCGCTGAGCAGGGCGCCATTGCTGGTGAGGGCGATCTCGCGCAGGCCCGGGCTTCCCGGGGCCCGGGCGCGCAGCGCTTGCACCGCGGCGATCAGTTCCTCCAGGCCGCCGTGCAGCAAGGGCTCGCCGCCGGTGAGCCGCAGGCTGTGCGCCCCCAGGGTCACCGCCGCCTCGATCACCGCCAGGCGCTGCGCCAGCGTCAGCAGGCCAGGCGGTTCCACCCCATCGGGCAGGCAGTAGGGGCAGGCCAGGTTGCAGCGGGCCGTGAGCGACAGCCGCAGCACCCCGAGGGGTCGGTTGAGCTGGTCGGTGGCGCTAGCCATGGCAGCCACGCTATGGCTGCAGTCCTGATGTTGGCGGTAGCGTTTCGGCATGGTTGTTTCCGCTGCCACGCCGTTCCGCCCACCGGCCATTCCCTGGCGCAAGCCCCAGGAGTTGAAGGTGTCGCCGGACTTGGGCACAGGATTGGATCCCCAGAGGTGTGGCGAGGCCTTAGCGCGTCTGTGCGTTGAGCCCGATGTGCAAGCGGTGATCGCCTTTGGCTCGCGGGCGCGTGGGGAAGCCCGAGTTGATTCGGATCTGGATCTGGCGGTGATCGTGCGCCAGCCCCAGCTCACTCCCGCTGAAAAAATTGCGTATTGGCAGCGCTTCGATCGGGCGCTGGGTCGGCTGGGAGTGGGAGTCGACCTGGTGGTGGCGGGCGTTGCCGATGCCGAACGACTGAGCGGCTCCCGCTGGCACGTGTTCGGCGATGTGGCCCGTGAGGGCCGGGTGCTCTATGTCGCCGGCTGAAGACGCGCTGCTGGAGGCGGAGTTGGATCGATGTCAGCGGGTGGTTGAGGCGCTGGGCGAATCGATCGGCTGATCGGCCTGCGGCCGGTTCACGTTGCGGATGGCAAGAGGATCCAGCGGCACCGCCTGGTAAGGCTGCGAGGCCAGCCAGCTCTGCAGCCGCCGCTCGCCGCGCTCCACCGCCGCGGCCAGGTGAGCCCGGATTGGGGCGCTGCTCGGGTAGAGGCCCAGCAGCGGTTGCAGGCGCTCGCCGTCATGGGCCAGGTGGAGTCGGGTGGGATCTGCCTCGCCAGTCGCCGCCGCCAGCAGAGTGTGCAGGGCCGCGAGGCTGAGATCCGGCATGTCCACCGGGCAGAGCAGCAGGCGCTCGTCGGGGTGGCGCTGCATCAACCGGTGCAGGGCCAGCAGGGGGCCTTCCCAGGGGGGCGGTTCAGCGAGGGCGGTGATCGGAGGCGGGGCCAGCTCCAGGTGCGCCGGATGGCGGCTCAGCAGGGTGATCGGCGCCTCCAGCTGGGCCAGCAGGCGCAAGGTGCGCTCAAGCCACGTGCCGCCTTCAGGGTGGGGCAGCAGCGCCTTGTCGCGGCCCATGCGCCGGCTCTCGCCGCCGCTCAGCAGGCAGGTGCGCAAGGGCCCCTGTAACAACGGCTGCCAGGCAGGTCGCCGTTCCCCCATAGGGTCCCGCCGCTCCTTCGATCGCTCCATGGCTCTGCCTCCCCACACCACGGCTCTTCTCGACGCCAAGCGCCGCAGCGGTCTCAGCTTCGCCGACCTCGGTGCTCGCCTGGGTCAGGACGAGGTCTGGACGGCCAGCCTGCTCTACGGCCAGGCCACGGCTTCCGCCGATCAGGCCCAGGCCCTGCTGGAGGCTCTGCAGGTGAGCGAGCCCGAGCGCTCAGCCTTGCTGGAGGCCCTCATCACCTATCCCATCAAAGGGGCCCTCGATCCGGTGATCCCCACCGATCCGCTGCTCTATCGCTTCTACGAGATCCTCCAGGTTTACGGCCTGCCGCTCAAAGACGTGATTCAGGAGCAGTTCGGCGACGGCATCATGTCGGCGATCGACTTCAGCCTCACCGTCGCCAAGCAGGAGGACCCCAAGGGCGATCGGGTGGTGGTGACCATGAACGGCAAGTTTCTGCCTTATCGCAAGTGGTGAGGCTCAGGGCGCCACTGTTCAGCGCGCCTCAGCCAGCAACCCGAACTCGGCCAGCGCCCGCTGCAGGTTGCGGTGTTCGTGGCCGGGGTGGCTGAGTTTCACCAGGGCGAAGCGTTGCAGCTCGGTGAGCTCTGCCCAGTCGCCGGCCCGCACCCCGAGACCCAGCTGGGTGCAGGAGGCGGCCAGCACTGCGGGCAGCTCCTCGCTTTGCTGCCAGGGCTCCCCGCTGGGACGCGGCAGCTCCTTGGCCTGGCCGGCGCTGAGACCGGCGGTGCGCGCCAGCAGGTGCGCATGCAGCGCCTCGATGGCGGCGGCATCGTCGGCCCAGGCCAGCAGCTCCTGGCGCTCGGTTTCGCCCAGCTCACTCCAGTGCTGCAGCTTGAGCTTCACGCCGGCCAGATCCAGCTTGCGCCGCACCGCCATCGGGATGCAGCGCAGGTCGGCGGTGAAGTCGGCCTCGAAGCCGAAGCAGGCGCTGGCCAGGGGGGAGCTCAGGGGAATCGCGGTAACAACCGCCACCATCATCGGACGCTCCGCCTTGGTCCAATGGCCCCATGGCAACTGACTCCTCCGCCAGCCCAGTCGCCCGGGCCCAGTGCCCCTACTGCGGCGTGGGCTGCGGCCTGGAGCTCAAAGCGCCAGCCGAACCCGGCGGCAGTTGCACCGCCCGCGGCGACCGCCACCACCCCTCGTCCCTGGGCCAGGTGTGCGTGAAGGGCGCCACCGTTGGCGAAACCCTGCACCACAACCGGCTCACCACGCCCCTCTGGCGCGCCCGCACCGACCAGCCCTTCGAGGCGATCAGCTGGGAGCGGGCCTTCAGCCTGCTGGTGGAGCGCATCCAGGCCACCCTGGCCAGCAAGGGGCCCCAGGCGCTGGCGATCTACGGCTCCGGCCAGTTTCTCTGCGAGGACTACTACGCGGCCAACAAGCTGCTCAAGGGTGCCCTGGGCAGCAACAACTTCGATGCCAACTCGCGGCTGTGCATGAGTTCGGCGGTGGCGGGCTACGCCCGCAGCCTCGGCTCCGATGGTCCGCCTTGCTGCTACGACGACCTCGACCTGGCCGACCTGGTGCTGCTGATCGGCACCAACACGGCCGAGTGCCATCCGGTGTTGTTCCAGCGGCTGCTCAAGCGCCGGCGCAAGGGGGCCGGGCCGCGGCTGGTGGTGGTGGATCCGCGCGCCACCGCCACCAGCGACGCCGCCGATCTGCACCTGGCGATCGCCCCGGGCACCGACCTGGCCCTGCTCTGCGGGCTGGGCCACCTGCTGCTGCAGCGGGGTGGCGTGGACCAGGCCTTCGTGGCGGTCCACACCGAGGGCTTCACCGAGCTGGAGACGCTCTGGCGGGCCTGGGAGCCGGCCCGGGCGGCGGCGGTGTGCGGCATCGCCGAAGCGGATCTGCGCCAGCTGGCCGATTGGTGGTGTGAGGCCGCAGCCGCGCTGAGTTTGTGGTCGATGGGGGTGAACCAGAGCCGCGAGGGCACCGCCACCGTGGCGGCGATCTGCAATCTGCACCTGGTGAGCGGCCAGATCGGCCGGCCCGGCGCTGGACCCTTCTCGCTCACCGGCCAACCCAACGCCATGGGCGGCCGCGAGGTGGGTGGCCTGGCCCAGCTGCTGCCCGGTTACCGCACTGTGAGCGATCCGGAGCACCGCGCTGAGGTGGAGCGCCATTGGGGTGTCGCGCCCGGATCGATCGTGCCCGAGCCCGGCCTGGCGGTGTGGCAGCAGATCGAGGCGATGGAGCGGGGCGAGCTCGACCTCTGGTGGGTGGCGGCCACCAACCCGCTGGTGAGCCTGCCCAGCCTCGATCGGGTGCGGGCGGCGGTGGCCAGCTGCCCGCTGGTGGTGCTCAGCGAGGCCTACGCCGGCACCGAAACCGAGGCGGTGGCCCACCTGGTGTTGCCGGCTGCCCAGTGGAGCGAAAAGGAGGGGGTGATGGTGAATTCCGAGCGCCGCGTCACCCTCTGCCGCGCCTTTCGCGAGCCCCCGGGTGAGGCTCGCCCCGACTGGGCGATCTTTGCCGAGCTGGGCCGGCGGCTCGGTTTTGTGGAGCAGTTCAACTACGGCACGGCGGCCGAGGTGTATGCCGAATTCGTGGCGCTCACCGCCGGCCGACTGTGCGACAGCAGTGGCCTCAGCCACCAGCTCCTGGCCGACCACGGCCCCCAGCAATGGCCGTTTCCTGGCGGCACGGAGCCGGGCGGTGGCCAGGAGCGGCTTTACACCGAAACCGGCTGCGATGGCCGTCGCTTTCCCACCCCCTCTGGCCGGGCGCGCCTCTGGGCCGATCCACCGCTGGGTTTGGCCGAACCCCCCGATGCCGCCTATCCCTTGGTGCTCACCGTGGGCCGGTTGCTGGGCCACTGGCACACCATGACCCGCACCGCCCATGTGGCGCGGGTGGCCAAGGCCCACCCCGAACCACTGCTGGAGGTGCACCCCCACGATGCAACCCAGGCCGGGCTGGAGGAGGGGGGGATGGCGCAGGTGCGCTCCCGCCGCGGCGCCCTGCTGGTGAAGGTGCAGCTCAGTGCACGCATCCGCCCGGGCACGGTGTTCCTGCCCATGCACTGGGGCGCCTCCCAGGGGGAGCTGGCCTGCGAGGCCAATCGGTTGATGCACGAGTTGGGCTGCCCGATCTCCAAGCAGCCCGAACTGAAGGGGGCAGCGGTGGCGCTGGCCCCCGCCTGAATTTCGATCTTGTCCCCAGTGATCGCTGCCTCAGTCCAACACGTGGGCGAAGCGGCGGTAGAGGAAGTCGAGGGCGTGGTTGCGCAGCTGGCCGTAGCGGGGATCGTCCTGGATCGCTTCGTAGCTCCTGGGCCGCTCGAAGGGCACTTCCAGGATCTCGCCGATGGTGGCTGAGGGCCCGTTGGTCATCATCACGATGCGATCAGCAAGGAACAGCGCCTCATCGATGTCGTGGGTGATCATCAGCACCGTGGGCTTCTGCTCGCGCCAGATCGCCAGCAGCTCTTCCTGCAGCTCTTCTTTGGTGATCGCATCCAGCGCCCCGAAGGGTTCATCCAGCACCAGCACCGCCGGGGTCACGGCCAGGGCTCGGGCGATCGCCACCCGTTGGCGCATGCCGCCGGAAAGCTGGCTTGGTCGCTTGCTGCTGGCCTCCATCAGTCCCACCATCTCCAGGTGATGGCTCACCACCTCGCGCCGGCTGGGGGCATCCAGCTCCGGGCGAGCGGCCTTCACGGCCATCTCCACGTTCTGCCACACGGTGAGCCAGGGCAGCAGGGAATAGTTCTGGAACACCACCATCCGATCGGGGCCGGGCCGCTCGATCGGGATGCCATCCAGGGTCACGGCCCCGCTGCTGGGCTGCAGGAAGCCCGACACCATGTTCAGCAGGGTGCTCTTGCCGCAGCCGGAATGGCCGATCACGCAGAGGAATTCCCCCTGGCGCACCTGCAGGTTGATGTCACGCAGGGCCTCGAAGGGGCCGCGGCGGGTGTGGAACACCTGGCCCACATCCCGGAATTCCAGAAATGCTTGGCTGGTGGCGGCGGAGCTGGCTTTGCTGGCAGCGGTGGTGGTGGTCATCAGTGGGCGGCGGCTTGTTGTTTGAGACGGCGCTGCTCCTGCAGGAAATGGATCAGCTCGGCGCGCAGGTGGTAGTAATCGGGATGGTTCATCACCGCCAGCCGGTCGCGGGGGCGTGGCAGCGGCACGTCCACGATCCGGCCGATACCGGCGGCCGGGCCGTTGCGCAGACACACCACCCGGTCGGAGAGCAGCAGGGCTTCATCCACGTCGTGGGTCACCATCACGGCGGTGAGCTGCGACTCCTGGCAGATCTGCATCAGCTGCTGCTGCAGGTTGCCGCGGGTGAGGGCATCGAGGGCGCCGAACGGTTCATCCAGCAGCAGCAACGTGGGCCGGATCGCCAGGGCCCGGGCGATCGCCACTCGCTGCTTCATGCCGCCGGAGAGTTCGGCTGGGAATTTCTGAGCTGCAGCGGTGAGATTCACCAGCTGGATGTTGCGCTCCACGATCTCCCGCCGCTCGGCTGGGTTGACCTTGGGGTACACGGTGTCCACCGCCAGGGCGATGTTCTGGCGCACCGTGAGCCAGGGCAGCAGCGAGTAGTTCTGGAACACCACCATCCGCTCCGGCCCCGGATCGGCGACCTGGCGGCCATGCATCAGGATGCCGCCCTCGGTGGCCTGGCTGAGGCCAGCCATCAGGTTGAGCAGGGTGCTCTTGCCGCAGCCGGAGTGGCCGATCAGGGTGACAAACTCGCCGGCGCGGATGTCGAGATTCACATCCTGCAGGGCCACGTATCGGCCGCCGTCATCGAGGTTGAAGGTCTGGGTGACGGCATCAACCGTGAGCAGTCCGGTGGCCATCTCAGCTGGCCCCCTTGCTCACCTTGCGGCCCACCCAGGCCACCAGTCGGTCGAGCAGCAGACCCACCACCCCCACGTAGAGAATGGCCAGGATGATTTGGCTGGAGCTTGATTCGCCACCGGCGTTGTAGGCATCCCAGATGAAATAGCCGATGCCACCGTCGGCCTTGAGCATCTCGGCGGCCACGATGGCCAGCCAGGCCAGACCCACGGCAATCCGCAGACCCGTGAACACGTAGGGAACCGTGGCTGGAATCACGATGTTGCGGATGTAGGCCCGCTTGCTCAGGCGCAGCACCCGGGCCACGTTGGTGTAGTCCTGGGGGATCTCTTGGATGCCCACAGCGGTGTTGATGATGATCGGCCAGATCGCCGTGATGAAGATCACGAAGATGGCCGAGGTGTTGGCGTCCTGAAACACCATCAGCGAAATGGGGAACCACGCCAATGGCGGCACCGTGCGCAGCACCTGCACCACCGGATCGAAGCCCTTGCCGGCGAAGCGGTTGAGGCCGAGCAAGCCGCCAATGCCGATGCCCACCAGGGCAGCCAGGCCATAGCCCACAGCCACCCGTTGTAGGGAGATCAGGATCTGCCAGCCCAGGCCCTTGCTGGTGCCGCCCTCATCAAAGAAGGGCTGGCTGATGTAGGGATCCCAGGTGTTCGCAATCACGTTGATCGGGCCTGGAAGACGGGCTTGGCCGAGAAAGGCGGAGAGGATCTGCCAGGCCAGTAGAAAGGCGCCGATGCAGAGGAGATAGGGCAGGGCCTGCTTGAGCGCAGGCAGGCCGGAACGCCTGCGCCGCTGTCCTGGGCTGAGCGTCGTGGTCATCAATGGGAAGGGGAACGCGTGAGCTGGAAGGGGTGATGGGGTGGGCCGGCGATGGGCGCCGGCGATCTACTTCAAGGTTTTGAAGGTGAGGCTGGCCAGATAGCCCTTGGGGTCTGCCGGATCGAACACCACGCCGTCGAAGAACGTTTCCTTGCCGCGGGAATCGCTGGCGGGAATGGCCTGCGCCTGACCGATGGCGGTGGCGGCCTCACGCCACAGATCGGAGCGGTTCACACGGTCGATCAAGGCCTTGGTGTCGGTGTTTGCGGGCAGATAGCCCCAGCGGATGTCCTCGGTGAGGAACCAAAGATCGTGGCTCTTGTAGGGGAAGGAGTGAGAGTTTTGGTCACTCCAGAAGTGCATTTTCAGCGGAGTGTTCGCCACCTTGCGCCCGTCTCCGTAGTCGAAGCTGCCGGCCAGTCGGGGCTTGATGTCTTCCACGCTGCACCTGAAGTAGCGGTCTCTCGAGGTGATCTCGCAGAGTTCATCGAGATTGGCAGGGTCCTCGCACCAGATCTGGGCCTCCTGGACGGCCATCAGCAAGGCCTTTGCCGCCTTGGGGTTTTTGTCCACCCAATCGGAGCGCATCGAGAAGGCCTTTTCAGGATGGTCTTTCCACAGTTCGCCGGTGATGGCTCCTGTATAGCCAAGCTTCTGATTTACGGTGCGCTGGTTCCAGGGCTCGCCCACGCAGAACGTGTCCATGGTGCCGGTTTGCATGTTGGCCACCATCTGGGCTGGTGGGACCACCACCAGGTCGGCTTCGGTGGCCGGATTCACGCCATTGGCTGCCAGCCAGTAACGCATCCATAGATCATGCGTTCCACCTGGGAAAGTCATGGCGGCTTTCAGCAGTTTGCCGCTGGCTTTTTTCCTCTCGGCAATTTGTTTGATCTTCGGGTCTTTGATGGTGACCTTCTCGGCCAGGAATTCATTGGAGAGTGAGAGGCCTTGGCCATTCACATTGAGCCGAGCCAAGATATACATCGGCAACGGCTTCTGGCTCTTGGTGATGGAACCTGTGGTGAGCAGGTAGGGCATCGGTGTGAGGATGTGAGCGCCGTCAATGCCGCCCCGTTCACTGCCAAGTTCCAGGTTGTCGCGGGTGCCAGCCCAGGAGGTTTGCTTCACCACCTTCACTTCGGGCATGCCGTGTTTGGCAAAGAAACCCTTCTCGGAGGCAATGATCAGCGGGGAGGCATCGGTGAGGGCGATGAAGCCCAGGGTGGCGCCTGGGACTTCGGGAGCGTCAACGCCGCTGGCCGAGCTGGTGGCTTGAATTTCAGGTTTCTTGCCAGGGCCGCCACAGGCGGCGAGCCAGAGGGCACCGGCCGCCGAGCCAGCGGCAGTGAGCAGAAACTTGCGGCGCGAAAAATTGGACATGTGTTGCGGAGCGGCGTGGATGCTGCCGGAGTGATGGCGAACTGCACTCCGGTCGGGCTCCACAACAAAGCGCACCGAACCGGCCAAAAGATCAGGTCGGCGCATGAGCTGACCGACCCAACTAAGACACCACGCTGGCCCGCCAGGGGAGAGTGGCGGTTGCTACCGATTGGCCAATGTCTGCCGGAGGCGCTCGCCACTGCGGGCTGCCAGCAGGGCGCGGGCCTGTTCGAGGGCTGCGGGCAGGCTGTCGATCTGATCGCTGAGCCAGAGGTAAGCGCCCAGATTCCAGAGCAGTGGCCCGGCCAGGGGGCCTTCGCTTGTCAGCGCAGCCAGCGCCTGCGCTTGCCAGGTTGCCAGGCTTTCCCAGGCCACGTCATCGCCATGGAGGCCGTGGTCGCGCGGGTGCAGCAACAGCCTCTCCACGCTTCCCTGGCGCAGCCGGGCGGTGATGCCGGCGCGGCTGGAGGGGAGGTCGGTGGACCCCTCCAGTCCCTTCACGGTGAGCACGTCGGCCTCGCCGGCCAGCTCCAGCGCTTCCCAGGCCCGCTTCTCCGTGGGGGGATGCACGAAGCCGCTGATCAACAGATGCTGGTCCCGGTGGGGTGTCCACAGCAGTTCCAGGCTGGCCACCGGCGGACGCTTGCCGATTTCATCGCGGGCCGGCACCAGGCGCTCGGCCGCCGGGAAGTGGTCGGGCTGGTGGGTGAGTGCCAGGTTGTGCAGATCCAACCTCTCCTGCACAGCAGTGAGTGTGAGCCCGCGCCAGGTGATGCCGAGCGCTGCAAACAGTTCCGCCAGGGTGACGCCGTATTTCACCGGCATCGGATCACCGCCATGCAGCACCACCGGCAGCCCGCTGCTGGCCAGCAGCAGCGCCAGCAGCGGCAGCAGCGGTGCGGTGCGGCTGCGGCCGTCGTAGGGCACCCCGAAACTGAGCGCCCGCTTGCCTGGGGTTTCCAGCACCGGGCCGTTCTGTCTGTAGCTATCGAGCATGCCCGCCAGCTCAATGGGCAGCGGCCTGCGGATGCGGTGGGCGATCAGAAAGGCACCCAGCTGGGCTTCGCTCACCTTGCCTTGGAGCATCAGGTCTGTGGCGATGCGGGCCTCGTCCCGGCTGAGTCCGGTGCTGGTGTGTTCGCCACTGCCCACCTTGCCGATCAGCTCGCGGAACTGGGCCCGAGCCCCTCCGAGGGCCTGCAGCTGTTGGTCTCGGCGGCTGCTGATGTTCGGTAGCGGTTGCGACACGGACAGCGGGCGCCTCAGCGCACAATCTCGTTGATTTTCAGCAAGGAAATCATCCAGCACGGAAGTCTGCGCCGCCGCCATGGGTGCCACTTCCCTGTTTTTGTTCCCGACGGCGTAGCTCTCATCGGCGCTTGCTCGGGTCCCACAGGCCCTTCCCGGCCTGCCTGGGACGTCCGACGTTCCTTTGCGCCCCCGCTGCCGCCAATGACCAGCGTTTCTGTTTCTTCCCCGCCTGTGCTCAGCAAGGTGGAGCAGGCCAAAGCCGATCTCTGCGGCCTCGAGTTGGCGCCCCGATTGGAGGAGCTGGGCCGCCAGGGCTGGGAAGCCCTGGACGAGGCCACCCTCACGATCCGGCTGAAGTGGCTGGGCATCTTCTTCCGGCCGGTGACCCCTGGGCGCTTTATGGTGCGGCTGCGCCTGCCCAATGGCGTGATCAGCGCCGAGCAGCTGGCGGTGCTGGCCGATGTGATCGACCGCTGCGGCGAGCACGGCAGTGCCGACCTCACCACCCGCCAGAACATCCAGCTGCGGGGCTTGCTGCTCGAAGACATGGCGCCCTTGATGGCGGCGCTGGAGGGGGTGGGACTGACCAGCCGCCAGTCGGGCCACGACAACCCGCGCAACGTCACCGGCAATCCCCTGGCCGGCATCGATCCTGAGGAAATCGTCGACACCCGGCCCCTGGTGGACGCCATCCAGGCGGCGCTGCTGGGTCCGGCCGGCCCGCGCAACCTGCCCCGCAAGTTCAACGTGGCCGTCGGCGGCGCCCCCGACAGCTTTCTCCTCCACAACGACCTGGCCTTCCTGCCGGCCCACCACAACGGCGCGCTGGGCTTCACGGTGATGGTGGGCGGTTTCTTCTCGGCCCAGCGCAACGAACTGGCGATCCCGCTGGGGCTGTGGCTGCCGGCCGAGCAGCTACCCGGCTTCACCCTGGCGGTGCTGCGCCACTACGAGCGCTCCGGCAATCGCCAGCAGCGCAACAAGAGCCGGTTGATGTATCTGATCGACCAGCTGGGTGTGGAGAGCTATCGCCAGGCGGTGCTCAGCACCTGGGCGGAGTTAGGCGGCGATCCCGCCACCGCTGCCGCCCACGACGGCAGCCATCTGGTGACCCGGGCGCCCCGCGATGGCCTGGGTGTGCAATCTCAAAAGCAGCAGGGCCTGCACTGGGCGGGGCTGCATGTGCCGATGGGGCGCCTGGATGCCGAGGGGATGGTGGAGCTGGCCCGGCTGGCCCGCATCTATGGCAGCGGCGAGCTGCGGCTCACCGAGGCCCAGAACGCCCTGATTGTGAATGTGCCGGCCGAGCGTCTCGAGGCCCTGCTGGCCGAACCGCTGCTGCAGCGCTTCCGCCCCGATCCCTCGCCCCTGCAGGCCGAGGCGGTGAGCTGCACCGGCAACGCCTACTGCAGCTTCGCCCTGATCCCCACCAAGGGAGCCGCCCAGGCGGTGCTGGAGGAGCTGGAGCAGCGCGTCGAGCTGCCCCATGCGGTGCGGATGCACTGGACCGGCTGCCCCAACGCCTGCGGCCAGCCCTACATGGGCCAGATCGGCCTGATGGGCGCCAAGGCCCGCAAGGACGGCGAGATGGTGGAGGCCGCCAAGATTTTTCTGGGCGGCTCGATGGATGCCGAGCCGAAGCTGGCCGAGCTGCACGACAAGGGCGTGCCGCTCAGCGACCTGCCGGATGTGCTGGAGCAGTTGCTGGTGGAGCGCTTCGGCGCCCGCCGCCGGCCAATGCCAGCGTGAATTGTTGATCCAACCTCTCCGGGGCCAGATCCAGCACCGCAGCCTCGCCATTTTGCCAAGCTTTCCCGACCCGGCGGTATGCATCGTTTGAACCACGCCGATGCGCCGTTGCGGTTGCCACCTTGCGGCCATCCGGATCGCTTGCCGGAGCTGCAGCGCTGGCGCCGGACGTCCGGGTGGCAAGCCGCTGGCTGGGTGGCCGCGATTGAGGCTGGCTCCGTTGCCGTCGATGTTGACGTCCTCACGGTGCTGGCAGAACGCCTAGATGGGCCATCGGCCCTGCGCCTGCTGCGTTGGTGGTGGCAGCTACCCAGCCCTGATCCCCGCTGGCCGGCATTGATCGGCGGGGTTCGCGATCCTTTGCTGGCGGCCTGGCTGCGGGATCGCCTGGCCAGTCCAGACCAGTCTGGAGCCCCTGAGATGAGCGCTTGCCTGTTGCCGTTGCTGGGCTTCCAGCGCCAGCCCCAGGACGGGGCGCTCTTGGCCCGTTGGGCCTTGGCTCCGCAGCCCGGTGCGGTGCGGCGCGCGGCCCTGGAGGGGTTGGCCGTTGGCCTCAGTGCCTGGCCGCAGGCCGCCCTGGCCAACTGGCTGCGCCGCCTCGCCACCGACCACGATTCGTCGCTCGCCGCTGCAGCCGTCGATTTGCTGGCCCGTTTGCCCGCGGCCCGTGCCCAGTTGGTCGCCCTGGCAGGTGTGCCCCTGGATGCTGCGGTGGAGCAGCGGCGTCAGCGGCGGCTGGCGGCTCTGTCCCTCCCCCAGGCCCTGGCCAGCTCCCTGCTGCTGGTGGTGCACGGCCGCGCCGGCGGGGTGGTGCCTCCGGAGCTGCTGGAGCTGGCGGCTGAGCTGGAGCGGCGTCGGCGAGCGCCGGTGTTGCTACAGGCCCTCACCGGCGAGCCCCCCGGGCGACCTGCTGCTGTGGGCGAGGCCAGCGCGTTGCCGCTCACCCTGGTGCCCCTGATGCTCCTGCCAGGCGGCCATGTGCGCCACGACATTCCCGCCATTGCCGCCCATTGGCGGCTTCAGGGCCCCGTGCGGCGGCTGCCTTTCTTAGGCGCCTGGCCCGCCTGGCAACGCGCCCTGGCCGCCGAGATGGCGGAGCTGTGCGAGCGAGCGGCCCAGCCACCCGCTCAGCCGCCCCCCCAGCCCCTGCTGCTGCACCATCCCCTGGAGGGCCCTCTGGCCCGGCGTTTCCTCGCCCATCTGGAGGCGTGCACCGGCGCCCGCTGCGTGCCCGCTTCATACAGTGACCCCAGTGGCGAGGGTCTCCTGAGCAGCCTGATCCCAGCCCCGCTCTCCGGCGCTCCAGCACCGCCGCCTCTGCTGCCCCTGGCCCTGGCCGCCAACCGGCTCACCGACAGCCTCGCCTCCCTGGTGGGTCCGCCGTTGTTGCAGCGCGCTCGCTTTCGTCAGCTGCTGCTGGCCGAGCTGGAGGCCCTGCCATGAGCGGCGCCAACCCGCCGGGCACGGTGTATCTGGTGGGGGCGGGCCCGGGGGATCCCGATCTGCTCACGGTGAAGGCCCAGCGCCTGCTGCAGCAGTGCGACGCGCTGGTGTACGACTCGCTCGTGCCGCGCGAGGTGCTGGCCCTGGTGCCGGACAGCGCCGAGAAGCATTTCGTGGGCAAGCGCCGCGGCCACCACTCGGTGCCCCAGCCCTCCACCAATGCGGTGCTGGTGGAGCTGGCGGGCCGGTGCCGCTGCGTGGTGCGCCTCAAGGGCGGCGATCCGTTTTTGTTTGGCCGCGGCGGTGAGGAAGCCGCCCACCTGGAGCGCCAGGGGGTGCCCGTGGAGGTGGTGCCGGGGGTGACCGCGGGCATCGCTGCTCCGGCCTACGTGGGCATTCCCGTGACCCACCGGCGGGCCGGCAGCTCCGTCACGTTTGTGACCGGCCATGAGGAGATCGACAAGGCCCGGCCCAGCGTCGACTGGCGCGGCCTGGCCCGCAGCAGCGACGGCCTGGTGATTTATATGGGGCTGCACAACCTGCCCCACATCTGCGAAGAGTTGATCGCCGGTGGCCTCGATCCGTCGACGCCCGCTGCTGCGGTGCAACAGGGCACGGTGCGCGGCCAGCGCTGGGTGATTGCCGAGTTGGCCCAGCTGGCGGTTGAGGTGTGCCGCGCGGAGTTGGCCTCCCCCTCGATCGTGGTGATCGGGGAAGTGGTGAATCAACGGGTGGCGTCCTGTGCTCCCGAGCCGGCGGCGGTGGAGATGCCGATCCCCTTCTGAGCCAGCCACGCGCAACCAGCCAGGGAACTGGCCTGTGGGAACGGGGATTGGGTAGTCGATGCAACGGCCGGGATCAGGGGTCGTACGGTTCATTAAGCCATTGCTTTGGTGCCGGTTGGTCGGCACCTCTTCCCATGTCCGCCACCCCCAAGACGGCGCCGATGTTTGAGCTGGTCCCCTATGAGAAGTTTCGCGATACCCCGGCAGTTCGCTTTTTCGACATCACCGTCGCCAGCTCGAATGCCCGCGATCTGGTGATCCACTCCGGTCCGGCGGTTAGCCCCCCCGATGAGGAGAAGACCGGTGCCTGGCAGTTCTATCTGCATCCCCACCAGGAGGACAACCTGCTGGCCCTGCATGGCGGGCGCACCTTTTATCTGGTGAATTTCGGCTGGAACTATCCCTTCCACATCGTGCGCCTCGAGACCGGTGGCGACATCCTGCGCATTCCCCCCGGCACCTTCCATCGCTCGGTGTCCGATCACGATGGCTCGGTGGTGCTCAACCAGGCCGTGCGCGAGGAGGGTGCATCGGTGCTGCGCGAATTCCGCGTTTACAACAGCCGTCGCATTCCCCGGCTGTTTGCCACCACCTTCAAGACGGCACCCCTGCCGAAGTTGCATGGAGTGAGCTGGTAAGCGCCGGCTCCTCAATCTCCGCTTCAATGCTCCACTCCAGGGCGCTTTCAACGCCGGCGGGGCCGGAGAAGCTGCCCGTGATGGCGGCCGTGAGTTCGGGCTTGGAGGAGGTGGCCAGGGTGATGTAGCGATCGTCGATCACACCTATGCCGCTGGGGTCGAAGCCCCGCCAGCCGGCGCCGGGCAGGTACACCTCCGCCCAGGCGTGTAGGTCGTAGCGCTCGGGTTTCGGCTCCACCAGGTGGTAGCCGCTCACGAAGCGGGCCGGCAGCCCGACGCAGCGGCAGGATTCCACCATCAGCATGGCCAGGTCGCGGCAGGAGCCCACCCGCTCCTTGAGGGTGCGCCCGGCAGGCCAGGCGGGGCCCACGTGGCGCTGGGTGTATTTGACCCGGTCTTGGATCATTTCCACCAGCTGCTGCAGAAACATCAAGGCCCGCTGATCGCTCCCCATCAGGGCTTCCTGGGCCACGTCCACCGCCGCGGGATCGTGCTGGCCATTGGGTAGCCAGCCCTCGAGGCTGCCGGCCAGGTCGCCGTTCAGATGGCCCACCGGATAGGGCAGCAGCGGCTCGTTGTCTTCCAGGCAGGCCTGCAGCAGCGGCGCTGTTTCGGTGTCCACCAGGCTGCTGGCCCGCACGGTGAAGGCGTCTGCGGCACCACTGAAGCGGGCCCGCAAAATCTCATCACCACTGGCCGCCACTAGGGGATAGAGCCGCCCCGGCTCCGGGCTGATGGCCAGCTGGAAATCCAACAGTCGCTGGAATCCATGGCCCCTGGGCTTCAGGCAGAAGCGGTGTGGTCCCAGCAGCACGGGTGCGCTGTACCGGTAGGTGAAGGTGTGGATTACGCGGGCACGCATGCGGGCTCGGCGATGAAGTAGCGCTGCTCGATCAGATCATGGAGTCGGTTGAGGTCGCTCTGCAGGGCGTCAATCGATTCATGCAGTCCTCCGGCGATCAGCTCGTCGATGGAGGTGTAGCTCCAGCGGGCCAGGGTCAGCCCACTGAGGCATTCCAGATCATCCGGAGCCCCAGGCACTGCTTGGCCGCGCACGATCTTGAGGGCTTCGTTGATGCGCTCGAGGCAGTAGCGCACCGACCGCGGGAAGATCGGGTCGAGCAGCAGAAAGGACGCCACCGCTTTGGGTTCGATCGCCTGCTGGCGCGACTGGCGGAACATCTGATAAGCCCCGGCGCTGCGCAGCAGGGAGATCCACTGCAGTTCATCCAGCACGCCACCCACCTCATCGGGGGAGGGCAGCAGCAGGAAGTACTTCACATCGAGGATGCGGGTCGTTTTTTCAGCCCGCTCCAGCACCCGTCCCAGCCGGCTGAACTGCCAGGAGAGGTCGCGGCTGAGGGTGGCATCGGTGATGCCATAGAAGAGTTGGCAAGCGCGGCGGATGTCGCGCAGCTGCTCCTGGGGCGGCTGCTTCCAGAAGCCCTCGTTGTCGAGCAGGGTCCAATAGATGTCGTTGAGTTGCTCCCACATTTCGGTGGTGATCACCTCGCGGATCTGACGGGCGTTTTCCCGGGCGATGGCGATGCAGTTCACCACGCTGTTGGGGTTGTCCTCGGCCCGCACCAGAAACTCCACCACCTGGTCGGCTCCACCGGTTGGATAGAGGCGATCAAACAGCTCCCGTTCGCCACTGGCATCCACCAAGGGCAACCAGGGCTCGGCACTGCCGGGCGGGCAGTCGAGTGCCATGGCTTCGCTCACCTCCACAAAGCGCGAGATGTTTTCGGCTCGCTCCACGTAGCGGTTGATCCAGTAGAGCGAATCGGCAACGCGGCTCAGCATGGCAAGGCCTCCTCGTTCTCGCTGACGATCCAGGTGTCCTTGCAACCGCCCCCCTGGGAGGAGTTCACCACCAGCGAACCCCGGCGCAGGGCCACGCGGGTGAGGCCGCCGGGGCTGACCCAGGCCCCCTTGCCGCGCAGCACGTAGGGCCGCAGATCGACGTGGCAGGGGAACAGTTCGCCCTCGCTCAACGACGGAACGGTGGAGAGCTCCAGGGTGGGCTGGGCGATGTAATTGCGGGGATCGGCCTGGATCTTGGCGGCGAATTCAGCGATCTCCTCGCCACTGGCATGGGGGCCAATCAACATGCCGTAGCCGCCGGCCTCGGCCACCGCCTTCACCACCAGCTCACCCAGGTGGGCCAGCACATAGGTGCGGTCGTCCTCCCGGGAGCAGAGATAGGTGGGCACGTTTTCGATGATCGGTTCTTCGCCCAGGTAGTAGCGGATCATCTCCGGCACGTAGGCGTAGATCAGCTTGTCGTCGGCGACGCCGGTACCGGGCGCATTGGCGATCGCCACCCGGCCGGCCCGGTAGGCCGACATCAGGCCGCGCACTCCCAGCATCGAATCGCTGCGGAACACCGCTGGATCGAGGAAGTCGTCGTCGATGCGCCGGTAGATCACATCCACCGGTTCGAGGCCGGCAGTGCTGCGCATCCACACCCGGTCGTCTTGGCACACCAGATCGCGCCCTTCCACCAGCTGGATGCCCATCTGTTGGGCCAGGTAGCTGTGCTCGAAATAGGCGCTGTTGAACACCCCGGGGGTGAGCAGCACCACCTTGGGGGTGTCGGTCCAGGGGGCGAGCTCCCGCAGGGTCTGCAGCAGGTGGGAGGGGTAGTCGTCGATCGGTTGCACCGTGCGCCCTGAGAACAGGCTCGGGAACATCCGCTTCATCACCCGCCGGTTTTCCAGGAAGTAGGCCACGCCTGAGGGACAGCGCAGGTTGTCTTCCAGCACGCGCCAGGTGCCCTGGCCGTCGCGCACCAGATCCAGGCCGGAGATGTGGCACCAGCGGCCCAGGGGCGGCTCGAATCCCTGCAGCTGGGGGCGCCAGCCCTGGGAGCTTTCGACGTCTTCGCGGGGAATCACGCCGTCGCCCAGGATCCGCTGGGGCCCGTAGACGTCGGCCAAGAAGAGGTCAATGGCCTCGAGGCGCTGAAACAGGCCTCGCTCCAGGGTCCGCCAGTCGCCGCTGCTGATCAGGCGGGGCAGGGGGTCGAAGGGAAGGATGCGCTCACCAACATGGCTGCCGGAGCCGTTGAGGCGAAAGGTGGCCCCCAGGCGCCGCAGCAGCACGCCGGCCGCGGCGTGGTTGCGGTTGAGTTCATCGAGGCCCAGTTGGCCCAGGGAGGACAGCAGGGGGCTCAGGGCGCTGCGCGGCACATCGACGGCGCTGAAGTATTCGTCGTAGCCCCCACTGGGTTTGTATTCGGTAAACATGCCGGACCACTGGGCGTGGCGGGATCATGTCCAGCCGTGGGGGTCAGTGCCGGTGTGGGTTGCTACGAAAGATCAGCAACAGCAGATCTCGCTACAAAAGAAAGTAGCGCTGGGCCATCGGCAGCACCTCGGCGGGCTCGCAGGTGAGCAGTTGGCCGTCGGCGAATACCTCGTAGGTCTGGGGGTCCACCTCCACTTTGGGCAGGGCAGTGTTGTTCCTCATCGCGGCCTTGCCGATGCCGCTCCGGGTGTTCACCACCGGCACGCAGGGCCGCTTCAGGCCCAGCTGGCGGGGCACATCGGCATCGAGGGCCGCCTGGCTCAAGAAGGTGAGGCAGCTGGGGGCTAGGGCCGCGCCAAAGGCGGCGAACATCGGCCGGCCGTGCACCGGTCCGGGGGTGGGAATCGAGGCGTTGGCATCACCCATCTGGGCCCACACGATTGAGCCGCCCTTGATCACCAGCTCCGGTTTTACCCCGAAGAAGCCCGGCTTCCACAGCACCAGATCGGCCAGCTTGCCCACCTCCACCGAGCCGATCTGGGAGTCGAGCCCGTGGGCGATCGCCGGATTGATCGTGGTTTTGGCGATGTAGCGCTTGAGCCGGGTGTTGTCGTTGCGTGAGCTGTCTTCCGGCAGCGGCCCCCGCTGCACCTTCATCTTGTGGGCGGTCTGGAAGGTGCGGGTGATCACCTCGCCCACCCGGCCCATGGCCTGGGAGTCGCTGGCGATGATCGAGAAGGCGCCCAGGTCGTGGAGGATGTCTTCGGCGGCGATCGTTTCGCGGCGGATGCGCGACTCGGCGAAGGCCACATCCTCCGGGATCTTGGGATCCAGGTGGTGGCACACCATCAGCATGTCGAGGTGCTCCTCGAGGGTGTTCACCGTGTAGGGCCGGGTGGGGTTGGTGCTGCTGGGCAACACGTTGGCCTCGCCGCAGATCTTGATGATGTCGGGGGCGTGGCCGCCGCCGGCTCCTTCGGTGTGGAAGGTGTGGATCGTGCGGCCGCCGATGGCCCGGATGGTGTCCTCCACGAAACCCGCCTCGTTGAGGGTGTCGGAGTGGATGCACACCTGCACGTCGAGCTGGTCGGCCACCGTGAGGCAGCAGTCGATCGCCGCCGGGGTGGTGCCCCAGTCTTCATGCAGCTTGAGGCCGCAGGCGCCAGCCCGCACCTGCTCCTCGAGCGCCTCGGGGGTGGAGGCGTTGCCCTTGCCGTAGAAGCCCAGGTTCACCGGCAGCCCCTCGGCGGCCTGCAGCATGCGGGCCAGGTGGAAGGCGCCGGGGGTGCAGGTGGTGGCGTTGGTGCCGGTGGCCGGGCCCGTGCCGCCGCCCAGCAGGGTGGTGACGCCACTGGCCAGGGCCGTTTCGATCTGCTGGGGGCAGATGAAGTGGATGTGGCTGTCGATCGAGCCGGCGGTGAGGATGTGGCCCTCGCCGGCGATCGCCTCGGTGCCGGGGCCCACCACGATGGTCACGCCGGCCTGGGTGTCGGGGTTGCCGGCCTTGCCGATGGCGCAGATGCGGCCGTCGCGGATGCCGATGTCGGCCTTCACGATCCCCCACCAATCCAGGATCAGGGCGTTGGTGATCACCGTGTCCACGGCACCTTCGGCTCGGGTGGTTTGGGCCTGGCCCATGCCGTCGCGGATCACCTTGCCGCCGCCGAATTTCACCTCATCGCCGTAAACGGTGAAGTCCTGCTCCACCTCCAGGATCAGCTCGGTGTCGGCCAGCCGCAGCCGATCGCCGGTGGTGGGGCCGTAGGTCTCGGCGTAGGCGCGGCGGGAGATGCGGTAGGCCATGGGTTGGGGATGCGGGGGTCGCGCGTCAGTCGAGGGGGCCGTTCACCAGGCCGTTGAAGCCGAACACGCGGCGCTCGCCGGCAAACGGCACCAGCTGCACCTCGCGGCTGTCGCCGGGCTCGAAGCGGATCGCCGTGCCGGCGGGGATGTCGAGCCGCAGGCCGCGGGTGGCGTCACGGTCGAATCTGAGGGCGCTATTGGCCTCATGAAAGTGGAAGTGGGATCCCACCTGCACCGGCCGATCGCCGCTGTTGGCCACCAGCACGGTGGTGACGGGCCGGCCGGCGTTGAGCTCGAGGTCGCCGGGTTCGGGGAGCAGTTCGCCGGGGATTAGGGGGGCCATCAGGGTGTGGGGGGATCAGCGGATGGGGTCGTGCAGGGTCACGAGCTTGGTGCCGTCGGGAAACATCGCTTCGATTTGCACCTCGCTCACCAGCTCTGGAATGCCTTCCATCACCTGGTCGCGGCTGAGCCAGGTGCTGCCCTCGGCCATCAGGGCAGCCACGCTTTTGCCATCGCGGGCGCCTTCCAGCACCTGGAAGCTGAGCCAGGCCACGGCCTCGGGGTGGTTGAGCTTCAGGCCGCGGTTCAGCCGCCGCTCCGCCAGCAGGGCGGCGGTGACGATCAGCAGCTTGTCCTTTTCCTGGGGGGTGAGGTGCATCGCCCAATTCGCATGGCCCAACTCTGGCAGGGACGGGCTCTGGCGTCCCGTTCAGCTTGAACCTCCTGGGGGTGCTGCCAGGGGCTGTTCCTGAAACGGCCACACCCGCGGGATCGGCGGGGCGGGATGGCCACACACCCGATGGACGCCCGACCAGATGCGGGTGAACCAGAACCGGGCCGCCTGGCTTGAGTCTCCCCGGTAGCGGGCTATCAGCCCCGACTCCAGCAGGCCGCAGGCCATGGTGCCGCTCAGGCCTGCCCTGCTGTTGCGCGCCTGGGCCAGCACGGCGGCGCGGCTCGCCGGGTCGAGGGTGCTCGGTGCGATCCACACCAGCGTGCCGAACACCGGCTGGCCGGCCATGCCGTGCTCCCCGTCCAGGCTGGTCCTTTCCAGGCTGACCGCATCGACCAGTTCCCAACGATTGCTATTGCCGCTCCGGCGGCTGATCTCCAGTCGCGAGCGCCAGCAGCCCTCCCCCAGGTCTTCTCCGGCGGAGCTGCGGCCCAGTCGCACCACGTCGCTGGCCAGGAAACTGGCGCCCTCGGCCAGGCGCACGGCGATCCGCTGCTCCAGCAGGGCGCCGCTGTACATCACCAGTTCCTGCGGCATCCAGTCGAGCCAGCTGTGGCCGTCCAGCTCAAAACTGAGCTGTTGGTGAGCCCAGCGGCCCTGGGGCTGGCTGCGGAAGCGCCCGACCGATCCATACACCTTCTGGGCCGCCACGCTGGTAAGCAGGGCCCGGGCCTGGTTGTGGCTGTGCACCCGCAGCTCCAGCCGGTCGCCCCCCACCAGGCCGCCGGCGGTGTGCAGCAGGGGCAATTCCAGCGAGCCATCGCTGTGGTGGGTGGCCCGCAGCCACTTCAGTGGGGCGCGCGCTCCGGCCTGGTGCTGCACCCGCTCGCCAGCGCCGCCGGAGCCGGGCCGATCCAGTTCCAGCCAGGCCTTGGCCTGCCAGGAGGATTCGGCTGTTGCTTCTGCTGCTTGCAAAGCCACCATTGGCGCGTTCGAGCCTCTTTCCTAGGGTGATTTTGTGTAAGGCCATCACCATGGAACGCTGGCGATCGAGAGAACGCTGGCGATGGAGCTGGTCATGGCGGCTGGCGTTCCTGCTGGCTGGCTGCAGCCTGGCAGGCGCGCCGGCATCGGCAGCCCAGCGGGTCACGGCCCGACTGGGGGAGCTGGAACGCTCGGTTGCGGTGCCGGCCCTGGCGGATTTCGCCCGGACTGGTGCGATCAACCCCGACCTGCGCTTCTTTCTCGATCGCCTCAAGCCAGCCCAGCGTGAGGACCTGCGCACCGCCCTGAGCCAGCCGCTCCCCGTCACGACGGTGATGGTGGCCAACTTTCTCTCCAGGCCGCTGGGGGAGCGCATTCTTCAGCAGTTGGTGAAGGTGCTGGATCGGCCCCCGGCTGTTGCCCAGGCCGCTGTGTCGTCCGCCTTGATCCAGGCGGCGGCTGAGGCGGGCGATGGACAGCTGCGGCTGATTGATGTGTTGGAGGCCTATCCGCTGCCGAGCCTGGGGGTGAATCTCGCGGCGGTGCAGTCGTTGGCTGAGCAGATCAGCCACGAACAGAATCTGCTCAGTCAGCTGTATCCCCGCATGCTGGCGCTGGGCGCTGGATCGCCGCCGGATGGTTTCAGTTTGGAGGCCTGGGCAGGTTCAGGGCAACGCCACTTCAGCACCGAATCCTTTGGGTTCGTTGGTCGTGATGGCAGCCAGGTCGAGGCCCTGGCCTACCTGCCGCAGGCTCCGGCCCCAGCCCCCCTTGTGGTGCTGGCCCCCGGCTTGAACACAGAGATGAACGCCCTGCTCTACCTGGGCCAGCACCTGGCGTCCCACGGCTATGCGGTGGCTGCGCTCAACTTCCCCTTCACCAGTGGCCAGGCGATACAGGCGGCGATTCGGGGCACCGGCACGATTCCCCAGCCCAACGCCTGGTACGGCCAACCCCACACCGTGAGCGACCTGATCGATCAGGTGCAGAGCCGTTGGGGTGAACGGGTGCGCACCGATGCTGTGGGGGTGCTGGGCCAGTCGCTCGGTGGCTACACCGCGGTGGTCCTGGCTGGCGCCAGCCTCGATTGGGACCACCTCAAGCAGGGCTGCAGGGCCCTGGCGGATCCCGCCCGGCTAGTGCTGAATCCAGCGGTGATCTGGCAGTGCCAGGCCCCTGGCGAGGTGGTGGAGCGGCGCGACTTCTGCGATCCCAGGGTGCGGGTGGCCGTGGCCGTGAACCCGGTCACCAATCCGATCTTCAGTGCGGCGTCGATGGCAGACGTGGCGGTACCCCTGCTGGTGATCGCCGGCAGCCAGGATGTTTTTGCTCCGGCTGCGTCCCAGCAGCTTGTGCCTTATTCGGCAATCAGGCAGCCGGATTCCCTGCTGGTGATGCAGCAGCACGGCACCCATCTCTCGTTCCTGGATGGCCCTGCCAGCTTGCCCGCGATTCTGCTGGGGCCGGACAGGGCCTTGGCCCGAACAGAGCTGAGGGGTTTGAGCCTGGCCTTTTTTGATCGTCATCTGCGCACGGACGGCCCGGCCCCGGCTCTGGTGCCGTCAGCGCAGAAAGAGGGCGGCGTGACGATGGGCGCCGATCCCCTGCCCTTGGTGGTGCGTTCCCAGTTGAGCCGCCAGAAGCTGCTTGAGGTGGTGCAGGATCCCCGCCTCACGCCTTAATTGGATCGCTCCAGGATGGATCACGCTTGGAAGGACCACTGCACACCCATTGGCTGCCATGGCTGACCAGCTCCCGGGGCCACTTCAGCTGATTGCCCGCGAGGCCTCCAGGCCGGGCCAGCTGGCCCAGCACTGGCGCCTGCCGCTGCGAGCCCACGAGCGCAGCCAGTTGCGAGGACGGCGGGTGTGCCAGGAAGGCCAGGAGGTGCTGTTGCAGCTCCCCCGCCAGGAACCCCTGCGGCCGGGTGAGTGGTTGTTGCCGGCGCAGGCTTCTGACGCCTCGCTGGGGGTGTCTTCGCCGGGGGTGGCAGTGGAGGTGGTGGCAGCTGAGGAGGATGTGCTGGAGATTGGCTCGCACGACAGCTTGGCCCTGCTGCAGGCGGCCTATCACCTGGGCAATCGCCACGTGGCGATGGAGATCCACGCCGATCGGTTGCTGCTGCTCCACGACAGCGTGCTGGCCGATCTGCTGGAGCATCGCGGGCTTGAGTTGCGGCGGCTGCGGGCACCGTTCTGCCCGGAAGCGGGGGCCTATGCGGGGCACGCTCATTCCCATGCCAGTGACCATGACCACTGAGGGGGCCGGCGGGCCGGCGGCGGCCCGGTTGCGGCTGTTGCAGCTGGTGAGCCCGGCCCTGCCGGTGGGCGCCTTCAGCTATTCCGAGGGCCTGGAGGTGCTGGTTCAGCAGGGTCGCCTGAGCGATGCAGCGGCCCTGTTGCCCTGGCTGCGGGCCGAACTGGAGCGGGGCACCCTGGCGCTGGAAGCTGCCGCCCTCGCTGCGCTGGCTGAGGGGTTGGAGCGCTGGCGTCAGGGCGATGCCGGCGGGGCCACAGCCATGCGCGATCTTGATGGGTGGCTGCTGGCCCTGCGGGAAGCACCGGAGCTGCGGGCTCAGCAGCGCCAGATGGGGGCGTCGCTGCTGCAGCTGCTGGCTGATCTGGGCTGGCCCCTGCCAGAGCTGGAGCCTGGGGCAGCGCCGCCATCCCTGGCCTGGCCGGCGGCCTTCGCTTGGGCGGGGCTGTGCCTGGAGATCGGCTCCCCTGCGCTGGAGGAGGCTTATCTCTACGGCTGGACGGCCAACCAGATCAGCGCCGCCGTGCGCCTTGTACCCCTGGGGGCCACCGAGGGCCAGCGGTTGCAGCTCGGGCTGGCGCCGTTGATTGCCGCCCGCGCCGCTGAGCTGGCGGTCGCTGATCCTGATGCGCTCTGGAGCGGAGGCGTGGGATCGGGCCTGGCCCAGTTGCGCCATGCCGAGCTCTATTCCAGGCTGTTTCGCAGCTGAGGGCCTCGGATGAGCAAGCTGCGGGTGGGCGTGGCCGGGCCGGTGGGCTCGGGCAAAACCGCCCTGGTGGAGGCCCTCTGCCGGCGGCTGCGCGATCGGCTGCAGCTGGCGGTGGTCACCAACGACATCTACACCCAGGAGGACGCCCAGTTCCTCACCCGCGCAGGAGCCCTGGAGCCCGAGCGCATCCGCGGTGTGGAAACGGGCGGCTGCCCCCATACCGCCATCCGCGAAGACTGCTCGATCAACCGGGCGGCGGTGGCGGAGCTGGAGGCGGCGTTTCCCGATCTGGATCTGGTGCTGGTGGAGAGCGGCGGCGACAACCTGGCCGCCAGCTTCAGCCCCGAGCTCGTGGACCTCTGCATTTACGTGATTGATGTGGCCGCCGGCGACAAGATCCCGCGCAAGGGCGGGCCGGGCATCACCCGCTCCGACCTGCTCGTGATCAACAAGATCGACCTGGCGCCGATGGTGGGCGCCAGCCTTGCGGTGATGGAGGCCGACACCGAGCGCATGCGTGGCGGGCGCCCCTGGTGCTTCACCAACATCCGCACTGGTGAGGGGCTGGATGCTGTGGAGCAGTTTCTGTGGGCCCAGTTGCCCTGATTTGGTAGCCATCGCCACAGACAGCGCTGCCGCTGAATGTTGCTTTGTTGTGATGGATTCAGTTGTGTTGATGCCTTCGTTGCAGCGGTTGAAGGAATCGTTGCAACCGCTACACAGCGCAACCCGTTCGGCTGGATACGTTCCACAGCACCGCTGAACAGCAGCGGCACATTCAGCGGTTTTTTCGTAGGAGTTTTTATGCATCCTTCCCTCATGCGCAAGGCGGCCTTCCGTTATGTCGCCGGTGCCACGGCGGTGGCGGCCAGCCTGTCGCTGGTGGCCTGTGGTGGCGGTGAGCAGGCCTCCGGGGACTTTGACGGCGAAGTGAAGGTGGGCATCCTTCACTCCCGCTCCGGCACCATGGCCATCTCCGAAAACACGGTGGCCGAAGCCGAGTTGATGGCCATCGATGAGATCAACGCCAAGGGTGGCGTGTTGGTCGATGGCAAGAAGCTCAAGATCGTCCCTGTTGAGGAAGACGGTGCTTCCGATTGGCCCACCTTTGCTGAGAAGGCCAAGAAGCTGATCGATCAGGACCAGGTGGCCGTCGTCTTCGGTGGCTGGACCTCCGCCAGCCGCAAGGCGATGCTGCCGGTGTTTGAGGCCAAGGACCACTTCCTCTTCTACCCGATTCAGTACGAAGGTCAGGAGTGTTCCAAGAACATCTTCTACAGCGGTGCAGCACCCAACCAGCAGGCCGAGCCTGCCGTGGACTGGCTGCTGCAGAACAAGGGCAAAGATTTCTTCCTGGTGGGCTCGGACTACGTGTATCCACGTACCGCCAACACGATCATGAAGGAGCAGCTCAAGGCCAACGGCGGCAAGGTGGTGGGCGAGGACTACCTGCCCCTCGGCAACACGGAAGTGGCTCCGATCATTGCCAAGATCAAGCAGGCCTTGCCCAAGGGCGGTGTGATCGTCAACACCCTCAACGGCGACAGCAACGTGGCCTTCTTCAAACAGATGAAGGCCGCTGGGATCACCCCGGCCAATGGCTACTCGATCATGAGCTTCTCGATCGCCGAAGAGGAGATCGCCGCGATTGGGCCTGAATATCTCGAAGGCACCTATGCGGCCTGGAACTACTTCCAGAGCCTCGACACCCCGGCCTCCAAGGAGTTCACCAAAAACTTCAAGGCCAAGTACGGCGACAGCCGGGTCACCAGTGATCCCGCTGAAGCCGCCTACATGATGGTGTACCTCTGGGCTGCTGCTGCCGAGAAGGCCAATAGCGTTGATGACAACAAGGTGCGCGAGGCCCTGATTGGGGTGAGCTTCGATGCTCCCGAGGGCAAGGTGACCGTGCAGCCCAACCACCACGTCGAGAAGCTCGTGCTGATCGGTGAGGTGCAGAAGGATGGCATGTTCAAGATCCTCGAGAACAAAGGCTTCGTGAAGCCCGTGGCCTGGAATCAGTACGTGCCCGAAACCAAGGGCTTCACCTGCGACTGGACCCAGAACCGCCCCGACGCTGGCAAGTTCAAGATGTGAGCCCTGGGCTCGCCAATTGCGTCATGACCGGGGGGAGCATTGTCTCCCCCTCTTTTATTTCCTGTGATTTCCCTTTGCTGAGCCCTACTGGGCGCCATGGATCTTCTTTACGACACACTCTTCAACGGCCTGGCCATCGGCTCGGTGCTGGTGCTGGCGGCCCTGGGATTGGCCGTGGTCTTCGGCTTGATGGGTGTCATCAACATGGCCCACGGCGAGTTGATGATGCTGGGCGCGTACACCACGTTTGTGGTGCAAAACCTCTTCAAAAATGGACCGCTACAGGGGATCTTCCCGCTCTACATCCTGGTGGCGATTCCGCTGGCCTTTCTGGTGAGTGGCCTGGCTGGTTTGCTGCTGGAGAAAACGGTGATTCGTCGTCTCTATGGCCGGCCCCTGGAAACGTTGCTGGCCACCTGGGGCGTAAGCCTGATCCTGCAGCAGTTCGTGCGATCGGTGAGCAGTGCTTTTGTGATTGGCCTGCTGGTGGCCGTCGCCCTGGGCCTGGTGGCGCCGCGGCTGTTGCCCAGGCCCTGGGGGCAGCGCCGCTGGGCGCCTGTGCTTGGAGTGGCCACCTGGGTGATCGCCGGCCTGGTTGGCATCGCCCTGGCTTCTGGTTTGGGTGGCGTGCGGGTGCTGGATCAGCCCTGGTTCAGTGCCCGCAACATTGATGTCACCGCACCGGTTTGGTTGCGGGGCTCGGTCGATCTCGGTGCCGTCAACATGCCCACGGCCCGTCTATTCATCATTGCCCTCACGGCCCTGGCCCTGGTGGCCGTGCATTGGTTTCTGCAGAAGAGTGTCTGGGGGATCCGCATTCGCGCCGTCACCCAAAACCGCTCGATGAGTGACTGCCTGGGGATTCCCACCGAAACCGTCGACGCGCTCACCTTTTTGGTGGGATCCGGTTTGGCCGGTGTGGCCGGTGTGGCGGTAACCCTGCTGGGTTCGGTAGGCCCCAACCTGGGCGGCAATTACATCGTCGACTGTTTCATGGTGGTGGTGCTCGGCGGGGTTGGCAAACTCCTCGGCACCGTGGTGGCGGCCCTGGGCATCGGCGTGCTCAGCTACGTGATCGGTTCGGGTTCGCTGTTGTTGGTGTGGCCCGCCATGCCCGCTGGCCTCAATGAGCTGATCACCTTCTTCGCCACCACCTCGATGGCCAAGGTGCTCGTGTTTGCTTTGGTTGTGGTGTTTCTGCAGTTCAGGCCGGCTGGTCTGTTTCCGCAGAAGGGCCGCATGGTGGAGGCCTGAGCCATGGCGAAATGGCGCACCTGGCTGCCCTGGCTGTTGCTTGTGGCAGCCGGCCTGATTCTTCCGGCGATCCTGCCGCCGTTCCGGCTCAATCTGCTGGGCCGTTTTCTTTCCTTGGGGATTGTGGCCCTGGGGATCGATTTGATCTGGGGCTTCACCGGGATGCTGAGCCTGGGGCAAGGCATTTTCTTTGCCCTCGGTGGGTATGCCGTTGGCATGCACCTGCAGCTGCTTGCCTTGCCACCCGGTGAATTGCCGGAGTTCTTTGGCCTGTATGGCGTGAAGGCCCTGCCGGCTTTCTGGCAACCCTTCCATTCACCGCTGTTTACCGGTTTATGCATCTGGGTGCTGCCGGCCCTGGTGGCCGGAGTGCTCGGCTATCTGGTCTTTCGTAACCGCATCAAGGGGGTCTATTTCTCGATCCTCACCCAGGCGGCCTTGCTGGTGTTTTTCAACTTCTTCAATGGCCAGCAGAAGTTGATCAACGGCACCAACGGTCTCAAAACTGATACGGCTCGGATTTTCGGGGAGCTGGTGGGCAGCGACGCCATGCAGCGCAACCTCTTCTGGCTCACCTTGGTGCTGGTGGTGGCAGCCTGGGCGCTGTGCCGCTGGATCACCCGCGGCCGCTTTGGCGATGCCCTGATCGCCATCCGCGACGACGAGCCGCGGCTGCGTTTCACCGGCTACAACCCCACCGCCTACAAGACCCTGGTGTTCGCCATCGCGGGTGCCATGGCTGGTGTCAGCGGTGCGCTCTACACCGTGCAGTCGGGCATCGTCTCGCCCCAATACATGGCGGTGCCCTTCTCGATCGAGATGGTGATCTGGGTTGCGGTGGGCGGCCGCGGCACCCTGATCGGTGCGGTGCTCGGCGCCGTGCTGATCAACTACGCCAAGAGCCTGGTGAGTGAGCAGCTGCCGGAAACCTGGTTGTTCATCCAGGGTGGTCTGTTCCTGTTGGTGGTCACGGCCCTGCCCGATGGTCTGGTCGGCTGGTGCCGCCAGGGCGGCCCCCGTCAGATCCAGGCGATGGTGGGCTGGCCGCCACTGGCACCCACCTATCCCGGCCTGGATCTCGACCCCGCCGTGCAGGCCGAACGCGAGGCCCTTGGCTCTATCCCCGGAGGTGCCCCATGACGGTGTCCGCTTCCACTCCAGTGCTTGAACTGCGCCAGGTGAGCGTCAGCTTCGATGGCTTCTTGGCGCTCAACGACCTCAATCTGTCGTTGGCTCCCGGTGAGTTGCGGGCCGTAATCGGTCCCAATGGTGCTGGCAAAACCACCTTCCTCGATGTGATCACCGGCAAGGTGCGCCCCACCAAAGGGGATGTT
This sequence comes from Cyanobium sp. ATX 6E8, assembly GCF_024346335.1. Taxonomy (NCBI): domain Bacteria; kingdom Bacillati; phylum Cyanobacteriota; class Cyanophyceae; order Synechococcales; family Prochlorococcaceae; genus Cyanobium; species Cyanobium sp. ATX 6E8. The sequence goes on from NZ_JAGQCT010000010.1 coordinate 76,193, forward strand.
GTGTTTCGAGGGCGCTCGCTGCTGGGGATTGCCGAGCACCGCATCGCCCGGCTCGGCATCGGCCGCAAGTTTCAAACGCCACGGGTATATCAAAACCTCACCCCTCGGCGCAATCTCGAGCTGGCCGTGAAGGGCAGCCACGCCCCCTTCAGCCTGTTGTTCGGCGGTCTGGACAGCCGCCAGCGCGATCGGGTGCAGCAGTTGCTGGCGGTGGTTGGTCTGGAGGCCCATGCCTCCCAGCGGGCTGGCAGCTTGTCCCACGGCCAGAAGCAGTGGCTTGAGATCGCCATGTTGCTGGCCCAGGATCCCTACGTGCTGCTGGTGGATGAGCCCGTCGCCGGCCTGTCCGAGGAGGAAACCGAGCGCACCGGGGCTCTGCTGCGCAGCCTGGCCGGTGACCACACCGTGCTGGTGATTGAGCACGACATGGACTTCATCCGCGAGCTCGATTGCCCGGTCACCGTGCTGCACGAGGGCCACGTGCTGTGTGAGGGCCCGATGGATGCAGTGCAGAGCGATCCCCGCGTGATTGAGGTGTACCTCGGCGTCGAGGACAGCGGCGTTGAGGACAGCGGCGTTGAGGCAGACGCATGATCTCTTCCCCCACCATGACCTCTCACTCCTATCCCCCCCAGGACGAGGCCGGCCACCTGCTGAGCGTGCGCGGGCTGAACGTCTACTACGGGGAGAGCCATATCCTCCGCAACGTCGATCTCTCGATCGCGCCGGGTCAGATGGCCTGCTTGATCGGGCTCAATGGCGTCGGCAAGACGACCCTGCTCAAGTCGATCATCGGTCTGGTGCCCCAGCGCAGCGGTCGCATCGACCTGGCTGGCAGCGCCTGCGGCGGTCTGCCGCCCCATCGCCGGGCCCGGGCCGGCATCGGCTACGTGCCCCAGGGGCGGGAGATCATCCCCCAGCTCACCGTGCGCGAAAACCTGTTGCTGGGCTTGGAAGCTCTACCGGGGGGGATGGCGCGCCATCGCCACATCGATCCGCTGGTGTTTGAGCTGTTTCCCGTGTTGGAAACGTTTTTGGCCCGCCGCGGTGGCGACCTCTCCGGCGGCCAGCAGCAGCAGCTGGCGATTGCCCGCGCCCTATTGGGCAAGCCCCGCCTCTTGCTGCTCGATGAGCCCACCGAAGGCATCCAGCCCTCCGTGGTACTCGACATTCAGCGCGCCGTGGCTCGGATCATTCGCGAGACGGGGATTTCCGTGTTGCTGGTCGAGCACCACGCCAGCTTCGTGCGCCAGGCCGATTGGTATTACGCCATGCAGAAGGGGGGCATCGTGGCCAGTGGCTCCACCGCCGACCTCAGCAAGGAGATGATCCAGCGCTTCCTGAGCGTTTGAAGCTTTGGGTCTGGTGATTGGGCCTGGTGACGGGTTGGTTGTCGAGTCCCTGCTCCCTGGCTAGGACTGGGCCTCAAGTTCACGCTTTGGATTGTTGATGCGCTCTTCTTTTGTTGCCGCCGCCGCCGCAGGTCTCTGCAGCACAGGTCTCCTGGCGGGCTCCTTGCCGGCCCAGGCGCAGACCTGTCAGTTCCTGGCCCCCGTTGGTGGCGATGGCGTCACCAACATCATCACCAAGACGATTGGGCCGGGCAATCCCTTTGGCCGCCCCAACTGGAACACCGATTTCTTCGTCACCCAGCCTTACGGCAGCTACAAGTTTTTCTTCACCGCCAACTCCTCGGTGAGTGCCACCTATCCGATTCAGGGATACCTGAAGTTCACCGATGGCTCCAGCCTGCAGGTGATCAACGAGTCGTTTGCACCCCAGGTGGGAACGGGTCGGATGTGGGGCCCCTTCCCGGCGATCCCCGGCAAGACCGTGAGCCAGCTCAACTTCAAGATCGGCGCCAGTGCCGATCAAGCCGCTACCGGTTTCACCTACCGCATCTCGACGATGGGCTGCAACTGATCGGGTTGCAACTGAGTGGGCTCGACCTGGGCATCCGGGTGGGCCTGCGCCAGCCGTGAGTGGGTGGCGATGGGAAACACCACCAGGGCCCAGGCCGCCAACACGCTGAGCTGGCTCGTCAGCCCCAGCTCGATGCTGGTGATGGCCACGATGCCGCCCAGGTAGAGAAACCACCACAGGCCCTGGCGCAGTTGCTGCCGATCAGCCAGAGCAAACAGGCTCGCCGGCACCAGCACGATCAGGCTGGCGCCGCGCAGGGCGCTGCTGCCGCACCAGCTGATCGCCCAGGTGGCCAGCACGAAGGCGGCGGGGCACCACAGGCGGGCACCGGGCAGGCGGTAGGCGCGGTGGGCCTGGGGCAGCTGCTCTCGCAAGGCGATCAGGCTCACCGGGCCCATGGCCAGGGCGATCACCAAGGTGGCCGTTAGGAAGCTCACCACGGTTTGCCAGCTGGGGCCGCTGAGCAGCATCAGCACCCCCATGGCCAAACTCACCAGCAGCGCCACCGAAGGTACGGCCTGACGGTTGAGTCGTCCGAGGCTGCCCGGCAGCAGCCCACAGCGCCCCATCATCCAGCCCACCCGGGCCGAGGCGCCCATGTAGGTCATGGCCGTGGCGCTGGGGGAGATCACCGCATCAAGCAGCAGCAGCCGCGCCACCCAGCCGAGGCCCAGGCCCATGGCCAGGGCCACCAGCGGTCCGCCATGGGCGCTGAGTTGCAGCCGGGCCCAGCCGCCGGCGAGCTGGTCGGGGGGAACGGACACCAGGAAGGCCAACTGCAGGATCACGTAAACGGCCAGGGACATGCCCAGGCCGAGGGCCATCGCCAGGGGCACGGTGCGCTGGGGCCGGCGGGCCTCGCCGGCCAGATCCATGGCGGTGCGGAATCCCAGCAGGGAAAACAGGATGCCGCCGCTGCTGATCGCCGTGACCATGCCTTGCAGGGTTTGGGCGGGGGCCTGGGGGATGGCGCGCAGGTTGCCCCAATGGCCCGAGGCCAGCATCAGGGTGACCGAGATCAATAGGGGGATGGCCAGCTTCCAGGTCGTGAGCCCATCGATCCAGCGGGCCAACCAGCCCACGCCCGCCAGGTTGATCCAGGCCAGCACCACCAGCAGGGCCGTGGCCAGGGCCAGCCCTGGGCCGCTCAGCACCTGGCCGGCCCCGCCCTGGCTGGTGGTGGCCGCCACGGTGAGCCAGGGAAAGCTGCTGGCCAGGTATTGCAACACCGCCAGCACCTCGATGGTGGGCAGGGCCAGGTAGGCGATCCAGGCGCTCCAGCCGCCGATGAAGCCGGCGGTGCGGCCGTGGCTGAGCAGGGGGATTTGGGCCAGGGCGCCGGAACTGCTCACCAGGGAGCCCAGCTCGGCAAACACCAGGGCCAGGCTGAAGGCCAGCACGCCGCCCAACAGCCAGGCGCCGAGAGCGGCCGGGCCAGCACTGCGGGCGGCATAGAAGGGGGCAAACAGCCAGCCCGAGCCGATGGTGCTGGTGACCACGGCGAGGGTGAGGCTGCGCAGCCCCAGCTGGCGGGAGAGTCCGGAGCTGGTCATCAACGAGTCGTCATGTGATCATCCTCGCCTGGGCAGGAGCAGTTGCCGCCAGAACGTCTCGGCCTCACCGCCAAGGCTGCTGCCTGTGCCCTCGCCGGCCAAGGGGGTGGCATCCAGGTGGCTGATCGGCCGGCAGCCCAGGCTGTTGATCAACCAGGCCGCTTCGCAGCGGGCCAGATCCTGCTCCTGGATCGGCTGCTCCACCAGCAGGCTGCGATCGAGAGCCCGCTGCCGCATGACGCCCGGCAGGCAGCCATGGCTTAGCGGCGGCGTGATCCAGCTGCTGTTGCGGCGCACCAGCAGGTTGGCGGTGGTGCCGCAGCAGAGCCCGCCAGCGGAGCTGCGCAGCAGGGCGTCATCGGCGCCGGCCTCCTGGGCCTGGCGGCGGGCCTGGATCGAGGGCCCGTAGGCGAAGCTCTTGCAACGGCTCAGCAGGCTGGTGGCGCTGCGCTCTTCGGTGGGGCTGACGATCACCCGCACCGGCTCAAAACACGGCTCGATGGCACTGAGCTGTAGCCAGAAGCGCGGGGTGCACGCATTAGGAATGGCGATCCCGCGGCTCCCTGCCCCGCTGCCTGAGTTTCTCCCTGAGCCCCGACTCCAGTTGAGCCGCAGGGCGCCACTCCTGATGCCACTCCTGATGCCACTGCCGATGCCACTGCGGCGGCTGGCTTCTGTGATCAGGGGTTTCACGATCGCCACGCCCGGTGGGGGCGGCAGGGCCAGCAGGGCAGCGGAGCGCTGCCAGCGATCGAGGTGCTCCTCCAGCAGCCAGGCGCGGCCCCCCTCCACCAGCAGCGTTTCAAACACGCCATCGGCCAGCAGCAGGCCCCGATCGCTGATCGGCAGCGCCAGATCTTCCGGCGGGCCCCAGCACCCTGGCCCCGAGGGGTCGGCCAGCCAGGCGATGGTCGCAGCTGGACTGCTCATGCCAGGGCCTCCAGCAGCGGTTGCAGCTTCCAACCCAGTTCTTCGGCTTCCCCGCCGGGATCGGAGTCGGCCACGATGCCGCAGCCGGCATGGGCCCGCAGCCGCTGGCCGCGCAGCAGCAGTGAGCGGATCAGGATGCTGCTGTCGAAGCTGCCATCGCTCCCCAACCGGAAGAGGGAGCCGCAGTAGGGCCCGCGGGGCACCGGCTCAAGGCCATGCAGCCGCTCACAGGCGCGGATCTTGGGGGCGCCGGTGATCGACCCCCCCGGCCAGCAGGCCCGTAGCAGATCGATCGCGGTGAGCCCATTTCGCAGCTGGCCCTGCACCACGGAGGTGAGGTGGTGCACCTGGCGGTAGCTCTCCAGACCCACCAGCTGGGGTACCTGGATCGAGCCCGGCACACACACCCGGCCCAGGTCGTTGCGCAGCAGATCGACGATCATCACGTTTTCGGCCCGGTCCTTGGGGCTGCAGACCAGGTCGGCGGCGGCATCCGCATCGGCCTCGGGGTCGCGGTGGCGCGGCCGGGTGCCCTTGATCGGCCGGGTTTCCACCAGCCCGGCCCCATCCACCCGCAGAAAGCGCTCCGGCGAGGCCGACAGCACCGCTTCTCCGGCTGCTGCGGCACCAGCGATCGCCAGGCCACCGAAGGGTGCGGCGCAGGCGCGGCGCAGGCGGCCGTAGAGCGCCAGGGGATCGGCGGCGCCCTCCAGCTGGTGCTCACAGCAGGCGGTGAGGTTGGCCTGGAAGAGATCGCCGGCGGCGATCCAGCTGAGGATCTGCGCCACCTGCTCGGCGAAGCGCTCGGGTGGGGTGTGCCAGTGCCAGGCCGTCGGGGGGATGGCTGCCTGTGGCGGGTCTGCCGGGGTGTGGGTGCCTGCCCCGTCCAGATCCAGGCCAGCCAGCAGCGTCGCAAAGGCGGCCAGCCGGGTTGGATCTTCGCCTTCGAGCCACTGCTCCCGGGCCTCGTGGTCGATCACCAGCACCGGGTCGTGGCGGGCGGCCCAGAGCAGGGCCATGTCGGGGTGATGCCAGTGGGAGGCCGGTTCCACCCAGGCCCCGGCTTCGTAGCTCAGCCAGCCCATCCAGTGGCCGCCGCCCTCGGCCAGGGCGGCCAACTCGGCAAAGGGATCCTCTGCCCCGGCCTGGCCCGGTAACCCTCGGCACACCCGTTGCTCCAGTGGTGCCAGGCCCAGGCGGCTGCAGCGGCCCTGGGGGCTGCCATCGCCATCGAGCCACACCAGCCCTTCGCTGCCCAGTGCCGCGGCCAGGGCCTGCACCAACGGCCAGGGCTCCCGCCAGGACAGGGGGTGGCGCTGGCTCATGGGGCCGTCGGGTGGCTGGCCAGGTCGGGTCGTCCGGCTTCGATCAGGGCGGCATCGCGGATGCGGCAGCTGTCGCACACGCCGCAGGGTTGCTCGCCGCCGGCGTAGCAGCTCCAGGTGGTTGCAATCGGCACCCCCAGCCGCAGGGCTTCCTGCACGATGCGCGTCTTGCTCCAGCTCACCAGCGGCGCCCAGAGTTGGGCGCCGTGGCCTTCGCGACCGGCCTTGCTGGCCAGGTTGGCCAGGGTCTGGAAGGCGGCCAGGTAGTCGGGGCGGCAGTCGGGATAGCCGGAATAGTCGACGGCGTTTACTCCCAGCACCAGCCGCTCGGCGCCGCGGGCTTCAGCCAGGCTCAGCCCCAGGGCGATGAACACAGTGTTGCGGCCCGGCACGTAGGTGCTGGGAATCACACCTGCCTCGACGCCATCGATGGGGATGGCCAGGGCTCCATCCGTGAGGGAAGAGCCGCCCCAGGCCGCCAGGTTGACGGCGATGGTGTGGTGTTCCTCGAGGCCCAGGGCGACGGCCAGCTCCGTGGCGGCTTCCAGTTCGCGGCGGTGGCGTTGGCCGTAATCGAAGGAGAGCCCGATCACGCGGTGGCCGGCCTCGCCCGCCAGGGCCGCGGCGGTGGCGGAATCCAAACCGCCGGAGAGCAGGGCGATGGCCAGGGGCGGAGTGGGCATGGTCACGGATGCGAAACGGCCAGGGCGAGGGTCTGCTTCGCGAGTCGCTCACAGAGGTTGTACAGATGTACATCTTCCCTGAGGCCAGCGGCGCTCAATCCCGCCACGATGGCGGCAGTGCTGAGATAACTCAATGGGGATGCTTTGGGGTCGCGCGGCGACCTTGGCTGCTGCGGCGGCCGCACTGCCGCTGGCGCTGGCCGTCACACCGGCCTCGGCGATTCCGCGCCTCGATCTCAAGCCCTATCCGGCGCCAGCTCCCGGTGAATCCCGTTGGGTGATCCAGTTGCCCGGAGTGCTGCGCCCCAGTAGCGATCCAGTGATCTCCCCCAACCCGGCCGACTGGCGGGTGGAGTTGATCGTGGGCCGGGAGTTGGAGGTGGATTGCAACCGCCAGCTGTTGCGCGGCCGCATCCGCTACGAGAGCCTGCCCGGAAGGGGCTACCGCGTTTACCGCGTCAGCGGCGGCGATCTCTCCGCTTCAACGCGCATGGCCTGCCCACCCGATCAGCCCAAGCGCAGGGCCTTCGTGCCTTTGGCTGGTCAGCCCACCGTGGTGCCCTACAACGCCAGCCTGCCGATCGTGATTTACACCCCAAAGGATCTGCAGGTGCGCTGGCGTCTATGGAAGGCCGAGACGCGGCAGGAGCAAGCTGTGAAGCGATAGCGCTGCCAAATAAGACTCGTTACTATGCGAAATGGCATTATCCTAAGGACCTTGAATCTCACTTTCTCGTTGACTTACTCTTGCTAGTGGGGCTATAGCTGTTTGATGTCTGAGTTTGCAGGTTTGCCCCTAGCTTCCTTGGCCCGATTGGCTGAGGAAGGCTTGCTTTGGCCGTACTTGCGTCAACGCTTGATTGTCAACGTCCTCGCCCAAGAGCAGCTCGGCGAGGACGAGCGGCAGCTGGCGCTCGCCGCCTTTGCCCGGGAGCGGCGCATCGGCAGCGCCGAGGAGCTTGAGCTGTTTCGTCAGGCCCAACTGCTCAGCCCAGAGGCCCTCAGTGCCTTGATCGAGCGACCGCTGCGGCTGCGGCGCCACTGCGATCGGCTCTACAAGCCCAAGGCGGAGGCCCGCTTTCTCGAGCGCAAAACTCAGCTCGATCGGGTGGTGTACAGCCTGATTCGCCTCGGCGATGAGGGGCTGGCCCGTGAGCTCTACCTGCGCTTGGATGAAGGGGCGGCCAATTTCGCCGATTTGGCAGCTGAGTATTCGGAGGGCCCGGAGCGCAGCACGCGCGGTGTGGTGGGGCCAGCTCCTCTCACCCAGGCCCACCCCATGCTGGTGGAGCGACTGCGCACCGCAACGCCAGGGCTGGTGCAGGAGCCGTTTCGGATCGAGAGCTGGTGGCTGGTGTTTCGGGTGGAATCGCTCACTCCGGCCACGTTTGATGAGGTCATGGCTGAACAAATGAGTCAGGAACTTTTTGACGACTGGCTGGAGGCCGAGGTGGCCGCTCAGCTCGAGCAGCTGCGGCCGCTGGTGCTGCCCGGCAGTGAGGAGCAGCTCGCATGAGCCCTGCCGCCACCCCCGCCGCGCTGCTCGGCAGCCATCCCGCTTTCCAGGCCCTTAGCCCCGAGGGTGCCGCCGCCCTGGCCTCTGCCGCCAGCCCACGCCGTTTCGGCGCGGGCCAGCCGCTCTGCCATAGCAGCCTGATCCCCAGCGAGATCCTCTGGATCAGTGCCGGTCAGGCGCGCCTCCTGGGTCGGGATCAGGGCCGCCTCACCACGCTCGAGAAGCTGGGGCCTGGCGATGTGGTGGGCCTGGCCTCGCTGCTGCGCGTGCAGGCCTGTGAAGAGGTGAGCGCCGCCAGTGAGCTGGAGGCCCTGGCCCTGCCCGATGCCCTGGTGCTGCAGCTGCTCGAGCGTGAGCCCAGCTTTGCCCAGTGGTGCGGCGGGCAGCTGTTTACTGCCGAACTGGCTGGCCTGGTGCAGCTGCTGGTGGAGGCCCACCCCCGCTCGCAGAGCAGCCTGCCGGCACTGCTGCAGGAGGCACGCCACTCGGCCGTGCTGGTGCAGCCAACCCAGGCTGCCCTGGCCGCTTTGCCTGCTTCTCTGGCTCTGTTGGCCGCCAGCAACAACCTGCCCGTTCACCCGCTTGGCTCCCGGCTGGATCCCGCCGCCGGTCCTCCCGCCGCCAAGCCACCCCTGCCGGCCCGCCTGATCGCCATCGCCGCCAACTGGCTGGAGCCGCTTGCCAGCAGCCCTGAGCTGGTGGAGGCCGAACCTGTTGCGGCCGGAGCTTTGGTGCCCATTGGTGCTGCATCGGCAGGGGGACTTGGGACCGGACCGCTGGCTTCTGGCCTGGATCTGGGCGAGCGCGACCAGAAGCCCTTCCGCTTGCTGCGCGGCGAGGGGCCGCTCGAGGAAACTCTGGCCTGCTTCCAGATGCTGGCGGCGGAGCTGGAGCTGCCCTTCCGGCGGGATGCGATCGAGAAGATCCTGCGCGATGCCCTGCGTCGCGGCCAGACCCCAGACCTGCAGCTCTGCGGCAATATCGCCGCGATGATGGGTCTGCACGTGAGTGGCTTGCGGGTGCCCACCAGTCAGGGCACCCGCTTGCAAACCCCGGCCCTGATCCCCTGGAAAGAGGGCTTTGCTCTGGTGCGCGCTGCCAATGCCCGCGGTCTGCAAGTGGCCTCGCCGCGGGAGGGCATGGTGCAGGTGCCGCCTGAGGCGTTGCCGGATGTCTTCCCCGAAGGCATCGAGTTTCTCTTGCTGGAGCGGCGCAACACCACCCCCGAGCAACGCTTCGGCTTTGCCTGGTTCTGGCCAGCGCTGCGGCGCTACCGCGGCATCCTGCTGCAGGTGCTGCTGGCCTCGTTTGTGGTGCAGCTGTTCAGCCTGGCCAATCCCTTGTTGATCCAGGTGATCATCGACAAGGTGATCTCTCAGCGCAGCCTCGACACACTGCAGGTCCTCGGCATTGCCCTGGTGGTGGTGACGTTGTTGGAGGGTGTGATCGGCGCGTTGCGCACCTTTCTTTTTACGGAAACCACCAACCGCATCGATCTGCGGCTGGGTTCTGAGGTGATCGATCACCTGCTGCGATTGCCGCTGGGCTATTTCGATCGCCGCCCGGTGGGTGAGCTCGGCACCCGCATCGCCGAGCTGGAGAAGATCCGCAATTTCCTCACTGGCCAGGCTCTCACCACGCTGTTGGATGCCGCCTTCTCGGTGATCTACGTGGTGGTGATGCTGCTCTACAGCTGGCTGCTCACCTTGATCGCCCTGTGCGTGTTGCCGATTCAGGTGGGCCTCACGGTGGTGGGGGCGCCTCTGTTTCGCCGCCAATACCGCGACGCAGCCCAGGACAATGCCCGCACCCAGAGCCACCTGGTGGAGGTGCTCACTGGCATCCAAACGGTGAAGGCTCAGAACGTGGAGATGATCAGCCGCTGGAAGTGGCAGAGCCTCTACAACAACTACATCGCCCGCACCTTTGAAAAAACCGTGACGGGCACGGTTCTCACCGAAACCTCCAAGGTGTTGCAGAAGCTCTCGCAGCTGTTGGTGCTGTGGGTGGGGGCCACGCTGGTGCTCAAGGGTGAGATGAGCCTGGGCCAGCTGATTGCTTTCCGCATCATCTCGGGCTACGTGACCCAGCCGATGCTGCGGCTCTCCTCGATCTGGCAAAACATCCAGGAGCTGAAGGTGAGCTTTGAGCGGCTTGCTGATGTGGTGGATACGCCGGAGGAATCGGATGAGGCCGACAAAGGCAAGATTCCGCTGCCGCCGATCGAGGGTGAGGTGCGCTTCAACGATGTGTGCTTCTCGTTTACGCCCGGCGGGCCGCTGGTGCTCAACCACATCGACCTCACCATTGCGGCTGGCACGTTTGTGGGAGTGGTGGGCCAGAGCGGGAGCGGCAAGAGCACCCTCACCAAGATGCTCTCGCGTCTTTATGCCCCTAACAGCGGCCGGATCCTGATCGATGGCTACGACATCGACAAGGTGGAGCTGTATTCCTTGCGGCGTCAGATCGGCATCGTGCCCCAGGAGCCGCTGTTGTTTTCCGGATCAGTGGCTGAAAACATCGCCCTCACTGACCCCGATGCCAGCAGCGAAGCGATTGTGCAAGCAGCGCGCCTGGCCTGCGCCCACGACTTCATCATGGAGTTGCCGGGAGGGTACAGCGCCAACGTGGGCGAGCGGGGCGGCAACATCTCTGGCGGCCAGCGTCAACGACTGGCTCTGGCGCGCACCTTGCTCTCCAAGCCGCGTCTGCTGGTGCTGGATGAGGCCACCAGCGCGCTCGACTACGACACCGAGCGCCGCGTTTGTGAAAACCTGCTGGATGGCTTGCAGCACTGCACGGTGTTTTTCATCACGCACCGGCTCTCCACGATTCGGCGGGCTGAACGGATCGTGATGCTGCATGAGGGTGCTGTGGTGGAAACCGGCACCCACGACGCTTTGATCGAGCAGCGCGGTCGTTATTTCGCCCTCTACCGCCAGCAGGAATCCGTCTGATGTCTCCTTTCCTGAAGCCTGGCGCGCTGGTGCGTGCCGCCCAATCCGCCATCGAACGGCGGGTGCAATCCAACCGCGAGGAGCTCGGGCTGCAGCAATCGCGCTTTTTGGTGCGCACGATCATCTGGACCTTGATGGGCACCACTGGTGCGGCCCTGGCCTGGCTGGCGTTGGCCCAGACCGATGAGGTGGTGATTGCGCCGGGTCAGCTCGAGCCGATCGGCAATGTGAAAACGGTGCAGATGCCGGCAGGCGGAGTGTTGGATGAGCTGCTCGTGAAGGAGGGTGATCGGGTGAAAAAGGGCCAGGTGTTGATGCGACTCGACAACGAAGCCTCTGTCGACCGGCAGGCCAGCGTTCGCCAGGGAATCGCAGCCAAGCAAGAGCAACAACAGCTTAAACAGCTGGAGCTCAGCCGCTATCTCAGCTTCAACGACACTGAGCAACAGGTGTTGCGCCGCAATCTGGTGCTGGAGCGTCAGATTCTCGAGCGTTTGGATTCCTTGAAGAGCTCTGGTGCTGCCGCGGAGCTGCAGGTGTTGCAGCAGAACAACAAGGTGCGCGAGGTGGAAGGGCAGCTTGCGAAGGTACAGATGGATCGCCTCCGTCAAACGGCGATCTTGCAGCAGCAGGTGCAGCAGCTCAATGGCGAGTTGGCCGATCTGCGCAGCCGCCTCACCGAGATCTCGGTGAACATCCGCTATCAGGATTTGCGCTCTCCTGTGGATGGGCTGGTGTTTGATCTCAAGCCCAAGGGTGCGGGCTTTGTGGCGCAAACTAGTGAGCCGGTGATGAAGATCGTGCCCTTCTCCGATCTGCAGGCTAAGGTGGAGATCGCCAGCTCTGATATCGGCTTTGTGCGGGTGGGCAAGCCGGTGGATATTTCGATCGATTCCTTCCCGGCCACCGATTTCGGCGTGTTGGCGGGCACGCTTAAGAGCATCGGCTCCGATGCCCTACCGCCGGATGAACGCAATCAGGTCTATCGCTTTCCGGCGATCGTGGGCCTCGATTCCCAGCAGTTCAAGCTCAAGGGCGGCCAGATCCTGCCTCTGCAGGTGGGCATGAGCCTCATCGCCAACATCAAGCTGCGCAAGGTGAGCTACCTGCAGCTGCTGCTGGGTGGGTTTAAAGACAAAACGGACGCGCTCCGGCGCATCTGATCAGCGCAGCCCCAGCAGCTTGTGGCTCTGCAGGCTGAGCCGCCATTGGGGGTGCTGGCGCACGTAGTCGATCGCTTGGGCCTGGCCGCTGGCGGAGTCCCAGCCTGGCTGAAGCAGGAGCTGGGGGCTGGCGTTGCCGCCGCGGGCTGCTTGGGCTTGGGTGGCCATCGCTTCCGCGAAGTCCAGATCCTCCGGCCCGTGCACCACCACCTTCAGCTCATCGCAGGCCGCCAGCAACTCCGCCAGCGGCGGCCGGTGGGCCTTCGGCGAGAGCGTGACCCAGGCAAAGCGGCCGCTCAGCGGATCGACGCCACTGGTTTCCAAGTGCAGCGGCAGCCCTGCGGCAGCCAGCGCGTTGCACAGGGGTGCCAGATCGTGGTGTAGCGGTTCTCCGCCGGTGATCACCACAAAGGCGGCTCCGGTGATCGCGGCGGCCTGGGCTTCGGCAGCGAGTGCCGACAGGCGTCGCTGCGGGTGCACGTCCGCGGGCCAGGAGTGCTTGGTGTCGCACCAGCTGCAGCCCACGTTGCACCCGCCCAGCCGGATGAAGAAGGCGCTGCGGCCGGCGTGGAGGCCTTCCCCCTGCAGGGAGTGGAAGGTTTCCACCATGGGCAGGGTGCCCGTCATGCAACGGCGTTGGTGCTGGCGAGGGCTTCCTGGGGCGACCGCGGCAGCCGCTGCTGGGCGGCTTCGATCAGGCCACGGAAGAGCGGATGGGGCTTGCCCGGGCGGGAGAGGAATTCGGGGTGGTACTGGCAGGCGGTGAAGAAGGGGTGGTCTTTGAGCTCGATCAGCTCCACCAGCCGGCCGTCCGGAGAGGTGCCGCTGATGGCGTAGCCCGATTCCAGGAACAGGTTGCGGTAGGCGTTGTTGAACTCATAGCGATGGCGGTGGCGCTCGTACACCACCTCATCGCCATAGAGGCTCTGGCCCAGGGTGCCTGCCGCCAGGCGGCAGGGGTAGACGCCGAGCCGCATCGTGCCGCCCAGGTCCACCACGTCCTGCTGCTCGGGCAGCAGGTGAATCACCGGGTGGGCCGTGTCGGGATCCAGTTCGGCGCTGGTGGCATCGGCCAGACCGGCCTGGTTGCGGGCCCACTCGATCACGGCGCACTGCATGCCCAGGCACAGGCCCAGGAAGGGCACCCGCTGCTCCCGCGCCCAGCGGATCGCCGCCACCTTGCCGTCTACGCCCCGATTGCCAAATCCACCGGGCACCACCACCGCATCCATGCCTGCCAGCAGGGTTTCGGCGCCCTGGGTTTCGATCTGTTCGGCGCAGATCCAGTGCAGGTCGAGGGAGGCGTCCCGATCCAGGCAGGCATGGCGCAGCGCCTCCACCACCGAGAGGTAGGCGTCGTTGAGCTGCACGTACTTGCCCACCAGGGCCACCTTCACGGCCGGGCCCGGGTGCCGCAGCTTGGTTACCAGCTCCTGCCAGCGGGCCATGTCACTTTCAGCGTTGCTGAGCTGCAGCACGTCGAGCACCTCGCGGCAGAGGCCCTCCTGCTCCATGGCCAGCGGCACGGCGTAAATGCTGTCGGCATCGAGGGCCTGGATCACCGCCCGTTCGGGGACGCCGCAGAAGCCGCCGATCTTGCGCCGCAGCTCCTCACTCACCGGCCGGTCGCTGCGGCACACCAGCACATCTGGCTGGATGCCGATCGAGCGCAGCTCCTTCACCGAGTGCTGGGTGGGCTTGGTTTTCAGTTCGCCCGAGGTGCCAATGAAGGGCAGCAGGGTGACGTGCACGTAGGCCAGGTCGTGGCGCCCCACATCGCCCCGGAATTCCCGGATCGCCTCCAGAAACGGCAGCGATTCGATGTCGCCCACCGTGCCGCCGATCTCCCCGATCACCACGTCGGCGCCCGAGTTGGCAGCGACCCGCTGGATGCGCTCGCGGATCTCGCCGGTGATATGGGGAATCACCTGCACGGTGCCGCCGTTGTAGTCGCCACGGCGCTCCTTGTTGATCACCGACTGGTAGATCGAACCGGTGGTCACGCTGTTGAGACGCGACATGGCCGTGTCGGTAAAGCGCTCGTAATGGCCTAGGTCGAGGTCGGTCTCGGCGCCGTCTTCGGTGACGAACACCTCACCGTGCTGGTAGGGGCTCATCGTGCCCGGATCCACGTTCAGATACGGGTCAAGCTTGAGGATCGAGACGCTGTAACCGCGGCTCTTGAGCAGCCGCCCAAGGCTCGCGGCCACGATGCCCTTGCCGATGCTCGACACCACACCGCCGGTGACGAAGACGAACTTGCTCATATCCCTAGACCGATCCCTCAATGTACCGGGCGTTCCAAGGCTCCCTTGCGCCTGCGGGGCTGGCTGGGTTCGGCGGTCACGCCTGCTGCGCGGGCAACACCGCGCTCACCGCAGCCAGACCCCGCAGGAGCCGGGGGAGGGCTTGGGCCCGCTCAGCCCTGGAGGCTTTCGCTCGGCGGAAGCCAGACGCCCAATCGGCACTCCGTCAACCCTCCAGCAAGCTGCGCAGCATCCAGGCGGTCTTCTCGTGGATCTGCAGCCGCTGGGTGAGCAGGTCGGCGGTGGGCTGGTCGTTGGCCGCGTCGGCGGTAACCATCACGCTGCGGATCGTGCGGGCCACGGCCTCATGGCCCAGCACCAGCTCGCGCACCATCTCCAGGGCGGCTGGGATGCCCTGGGTTTCGGGGATGGAGGAGAGCTGGCCGTAGGTGGCGCCGCCGAAGGGTGCCGGGCAGCCCAGGGCGCGGATGCGTTCGGCGATGGCGTCGAGGGCCATCCACAGCTCGGTGTACTGCTCCATGAACATCAGGTGCAGGGTGTTGAACATCGGCCCGGTGACGTTCCAGTGGAAGCCGTGGGTCTTGGCGTAGAGCACGGTGGAATCGGCCAGCACCCGGCCTAGCCCCTCGGCGATCTGCAGGCGCTGGGGCTCGGGGATGCCGATGTCAATCGGGGGTGCGGTGTTGGCCATGGCGGCTTATCCGTAGTGACTTCGTTTTAGCCCGGTTTGGCTGGTTTAGTCGAGGCTGCCCAGGTAATCCTTCACCCGGCAGCGGTTCTGGGGCTGACGCAGCTTCAGCAGGGCCCGCGATTCGATCTGGCGCACCCGCTCCCGGGACAGGTGCAGGGCTTCTCCGATTTCTGTCAGGGTGCGGGGTGTGTCGTCCTCCAGGCCAAACCGCTGGCGGATCACTTCGGCCTCACGGCTGTTCAGCTCCTCCAGCAGGGCTGTGAGGTCGTTGTGGAGTTGCTCGCGGGCCAGCTCCTGCTCCGGTGTGCTGTGGCTGTCCTCCAGCAGATCGCCCAACTCCGTGTCCTGGTCCTTTCCCACTCGCCCTTCCAGGGAGACGGGGCGGGGCACCTGCAGCAGGGTCTGGCGTACCGCTGCTTCGCTGAGTTCCAGATCCCGGGCGATCTCGGCCACGGTTGGGGTGCGGCCGAGGCGGGCAGTGAGCTCCCGCTGGGCGCGCTTGATCCGGTTGAGCTTCTCGGTGATGTGCACAGGTAGCCGGATCGTGCGGCTTTGGCTGGCGATGGCCCGGGTGATCCCCTGGCGTATCCACCAGTAGGCGTAGGTGCTGAAGCGAAACCCGCGGGTTGGGTCGTAGCGCTCCACGGCCCGCTCCAGCCCGAGGGCGCCTTCCTGCACCAGATCCAGCAGTTCCAGGCCGCGACGCTGGTACTTCTTGGCCACCGCCACCACCAGTCGCAGGTTGGCCTGGATCATCCGCTCCTTGGCCCGCTTGCCGCGGTACAAGGCCTGGCGCCGTTCGCCTGCAGCCAGCTCGGGCTCAGCTCCCTCCTGCAGAAGTCGCTCGCGCCGCTGCACCAGGCGAGCCAGGGTGAGCTCCTCCTCCTGGCTCAGCAGGTCAACCCGGCCGATGTCCTGGAGATAGAGCCGCACCAGGTCGGTGATGGCGGGGGTGTTGGGCAACCGCAACGGTCGGTGGTTGCTTCACCGTTGCCCGCATGGGGGCGGAGGCGTTGATTCCCCCGATTTGTTTTGGTTTTCAGCCAGCTTCCTCGTCCACCCAGGTGCTGGCCACGTGCAGCTCCTCCAGCTGCTTGCCAGACACCCCGGCCGGAGCCTGGGTCATCAGGCAGCGGGCTTGCTGGGTTTTCGGGAAGGCGATGGTGTCGCGGATCGACTCCTCGCCGGCCAGCAGCATCACGATCCGGTCCACGCCGAAGGCCAGGCCGCCGTGGGGCGGGGCGCCCATGTCGAGGGCGTCCATCAGGAAGCCGAACTGTTGGTTGGCTTCTTCGAGGGGCAGGCCGATGGTTTGCAGCACCTGGCGCTGCAGGGCCGAATCGTGGATGCGCAGGGAGCCGCCGCCCAGCTCCAGGCCGTTGAGCACCAGGTCGTAGGCCTGGGCGCGGGCCGTGGGCAGGGTGGTGGCCCAGGCGGCCGGGTCGTTGCTGAGATCGTCTGCGTTGGGGGCGCAGAAGGGGTGGTGCAGGGCCTCGAGGCGGTTCTCGTCTGAGTTGAACTCAAACATCGGGAAATCCACCACCCAGAGAAAGTTCCAGCTGTCGTTGTCGCGGTCGGGCTTCACCAGGCCCAGCTCGCGGGCCAGAAACTGGCGCACCCGATCGAGGGCCTTGTTCACCGTGGCGGTGTCGCCGGCGCCGAACAGCAGCAGGGTGCCGGGCTCGGCCCCGGTGCGGGCCAGCAGTTCGGCCTTCTTGGCGTCTGTGAGGTTGTCCTTGATGGCGCCGATGGTGTCGATCTCGCCGCCCTCGCGCACGCGGATGAAGGCCAGCCCACCGGCACCGGCCTTCTGGGCCTCGCTGAACACATCGCCGCCGGGCTTGATGCGCACGTTGCTGATGGCGTCATTGCCGCCGGGCACGGCGATGCACTTCACCGAGCCACCGGCGGCCACCGCACCGCTGAACACCTTGAAGCCCATGTCGGCCACCAGGTCGGAGACATCGGAGAGTTCCAGTCCGTAGCGGGTGTCGGGCCGGTCGGTGCCATAGCGCGCCATGGCCTCGTGCCAGGTGAGGCGTGGGAAGGGGCGGGGCAGTTCCACACCCCTCACGCTTTTCCAGATGCTGGCGATCAGGGCTTCGTTGAGCTCCAGGATCTCCTCCTGGCCCATGAAGCTCATCTCGATGTCCAGCTGGGTGAATTCAGGCTGGCGATCGGCGCGCAGGTCTTCGTCGCGAAAGCAGCGGGCCACCTGGTAGTAGCGCTCGATGCCGCCCACCATCAGCAGCTGCTTGAACAGCTGGGGCGACTGGGGTAGGGCGAACCACTCGCCGCCGCACACCCGGGATGGCACCAGGTAGTCGCGGGCGCCTTCGGGGGTGGAGCGGGTGAGAACCGGCGTTTCCACCTCGATGAAGCCCTGGTCTTCCAGGAAGCGGCGGGCGGCTTGAATCGTCTGGGCGCGCAGGCGCAGGTTGCCGTTCATGCGCTCGCGGCGCAGATCGAGATAGCGGTGGCGCAGCCGCAGCTCTTCGCGGGTGTTCTCCTCGTCGTGCACCGACACGGGGAAGGGCAGGTTGCCCTTCACGGCATTGAGCACGGTGATGGCGCTGGCCAGCACCTCGATGCGGCCGGTGGCCAGCTTGTCGTTGATGGCGTCGGCGGGGCGCTCGCGCACCGTGCCCTGCACCTGGATCACCGTTTCATTGCGCAGGTGCTCGGCCACGGCAAACATCGCAGCGCCGTTGTCCGGGTCGACGGTGATCTGCACGGTGCCGCTGCGGTCGCGCAGGTCGATGAAGATCACGCCGCCGTGGTCACGGCTGCGGTCCACCCAGCCGCAGAGCTGAACGGCCTGGCCGCTGGCGTCGTGGCGCAGGTCGCCGCATCCGTGGCTGCGCATCTGGGATCGGGTCTGGGATTCGCGATTGTCCCATCTGAGGGCTCCCCAGCAGCTCAGATGGGTGGACCGTCCTGAAGTCCGTACAGGCTGTACAGAATTGGCGACAGCTGAATGTTTAGCGCCGGTAAAAGGGCCGCTTCACCACCAGGGCTGGCTCGGCCTTGCCGCGGATCTCCACCGCCAGCTCGGTGCCCGGCTTAGCCAGCTCGGCGGGCACCAGGGCCAAAGCGATGCCCGCTTCCAGGCTCGGCGACCAGCCGCCACTGGTGACCGTGCCGAGCGGCGTGGTTCCCGCAGCGGCCGCGGCGGCCAGCACCGGGTAGCCATGGCGGGGGATGGCGCGGCCCTGCAGCTTCAGGCCCACCAGTCGGCGCTTCACGCCCTCGGTGGTCTGGCGCTCCAGCACTGCGCGGCCAATGAAAGGCTTGGGCATCTCCAGGTGCACCAGCCAGCCCAGCCCCACGTCCAGGGGTGTGGTGGTGGCATCCATGTCGGCGCCGTAGAGGTGCATGGCTGCCTCCAGGCGCAGGGTGTCCCGGGCACCGAGGCCGCAGGGGGTGACGCCGCTGTCCAGGAACCGCTGCCAGAGGGCTAGGCCCGCCGGGCGGGGCAGCAGCAGCTCTAAGCCGTCCTCGCCGGTGTAGCCGGTGCGGCCCACAAAAGCCGTTCCGATCCCTGGCAGATCGAGGTTGCGGTGGCCGAAGCGGGGTAGGCCAGCAAGGCTGGTGCCTGCCAGCGCTTCCAGCCGGCCTGCCGCCTCCGGCCCCTGTAGGGCCAGCAGCACCCCATCGCCCTTGTGGTCGGCCACCGTGATGCCCTGGGGTTCCAGCTGGCTGCGGATCCAGGCCGTGTCGGCCTCGGCGCAGGCGGCGTTGATCACCACCAAGAGCGCGTCGGTATCGGCGATCCGGCCTTGGTCGTAAACGATCAGGTCGTCGCGGATGCCGCCCTGCGCATTGAGCAGCACCGTGTAGCAGGCTTCACCGGGGCCGATGCGGAAGAGGTCGCTGGGCACCAAGGCCTGCAGGGCATCCTTGGCGCCATCGCCCCGCAGGCTGAGCACGCCCATGTGGGAGATGTCGAACACCCCGCACTGGCGTCGAACGGCGTGGTGTTCGGCCACCAGGCCGGTGAACTGCACGGCCATCTCCCAGCCGGCGAAGGGCACCATCCGGCCGCCAGCCGCCGTGGCGGCGTCATATAGGGGAGTGTGCTGGAGGCCCATGGGGCGGATCCTATGCAGCCATGGCGGGAATCCAGAAGGAACTCGGAAGATTCGGTTTTCCGGCTACCCGGAGGCGGCAGTCGTCCATACCTTGAGAGACCCAAGTCCTGCCTGGATGGGTTCGCGCCCTTGCTGCCGTAGCTGCCGCCACTGCGCTCCTCCCACGGGGGGGGAGTTTGGCTGGTGCCAGCTGCGGCGGTTGCCGATCCATCCCGAGTTGGCGGCAGAACTCTGGTGTCATCACTGGACCGCCCGTCCGCCGCGGTTGCCCGTGATGGCCGCGCCAGCTTCTGGAGGAGGAGCGTCAGCGCAGCCGAACCAGCAGCTCAGCCTCGAGTCGGCACTGGCAGAAAGCTGAAGCAAATGTGAAGCTTGCTTCAAGTGGCCTGCTTTTGTAGGCCAAGTCTGGGCACTGCGAGGCGGCTAGGTTGTATTAAGGAGGCAAATGTTTTGAAGGGGGTGACGGGCGTGGTGGCATCTCCGGCAATCAATACGTCGATCGAGCTGATGGCAGCTCAGGTGGATTGCGAGGTTCTCACCCTCCCCACCGGCGCCAAGGTGTTTTCCCGGGGCAACCGAGCTGATGCCATCTACGGCGTGCGGCGCGGCATCATCGAAGTGATTAGCGAAGCCGGGGACAAGCTCTGCTACCGGCCCGGTGAGCTGTGCAGCTACCAGGACATCGTGTGGCGCGATGGCATCTACCGCAACGACGCCCTGGCCCGCACGCCGGTGGAACTTCTGCGGCTCGATCGGCTGCGCTTCCTCAACTTGTTGCACAACCACCCCACCCTGGCGGTGCTGCTGATCAGCCAGCAGCATGAGCGCCTGCGGGAGCAACGCACCAGCGGCACCTGTTGTTACTGAAGGCCCTTTCGGCTCAGCGATCCAGCAAGAACATCAGGCTGCGCACCACCTTGGCCGCTAGCACGCTGCTCACCCCGGTGGGATCCAGCTGGGGCGCTAGCTCCACCACGTCGGCGGCCACCAGGTTGTGGTGGCGCAGCTCTTCCACCATGGCGGCGAAATCCCGCCAGAGGAAGCCGCCAGGCTCGGGGGTGCCGGTGCCGGCCATCACCGCCGGATCAAACCAATCCAGATCCACGGTGAGGTAGAGAGGCTGGCCGCGCAGGGGCTTGAGCGCTTCGGCCATCCGCTCGATCGCCACCAGACGGCCGCTCTGGCGCAGTTCGCTGAACTCCTCGCGGGTGCCGCTGCGGATGGCGATCTGCAGCAGCTGCTGGCTGGGCAGCACTTCCAGGCAGCGGCGCATGGCGCAGGCGTGGCTGTGGTGGGCGCCGAGCCACTCGTGGCGCAGGTCGGCGTGGGCATCGAGTTGCACCAGCACCAGATCCGGGTGCTGGGCCGCCACGGCCGCTACGGCGCCGGAGCTGATCGAGTGCTCGCCGCCGAGCATCAGCGGCTTGAGGCCCATGGCCAGCACGGCCTCGGTGGCCTGCTTCACCGCCGCCACCACCGGCTCGGGGGCGCCGAAGGGGATCTCCACGGCGCCTAGATCAGCGATGGCGAGCTCCTCCAGATCGCGGTCGAGTTGGGGGCAGTAGCTCTCCAGGCCGCTGCTCACCTCGCGGATCGCGCCCGGCCCGAAGCGGGTGCCGGGGCGGAAGGAGGTGGTGCCGTCGTAGGGCACGCCGAACAGGCCCACCCGGCAGCCGGCCGGGTCGCGCTGGCTGCCCATGTAGATGGCGCCGTCGGTGTCGAACAAAGCGTTGGTCAAAAGAGCGTTCAAGGCCGAGCTGTGCAGGGATCGCATGATCTGGATCCCATCAGTTTGATCGGCAGCCCTCGGGAAGTCAGATCGCCGTTGTCTGGCTAAACCGAGGGCACCCGCCGTCGCATGGCTGGTCGATGACACGTTTGCAGCCACGTTGCGATGGTGATGTGCCCAATCCCTGAGCCCCTTGTGATCACTGGGGCCTCCGGCCAGGTCGGCCGGGCGCTGGTGGCTGCGTTGCAGCACCGTGGCATCCGTGCACAGGCGTTGGTGCGCCGCCCAGCTGGCCTCACGGGCTGTGATGAATACAGCGACTGGATGGCATCCCCCGTGGCTGAGCAGGCTCTGGCCTCAGCAGCGGCTGTGGTGCATCTGGCGGGCAATCTCAAGCCAGCCCGGGGTGACTACGCCGCCGCCAATCTCGCCACCAGCGAGCGGGTGGCGGCATCGATTTCGCCTGCAACCTGCCGGCGGATTGTGTTTCTCAGCTTCCTCGGCGCAGACGCTGGCTCAGCCAACGCTTATCTGGCCAGCAAAGGTGCGGCTGAAGCCATCCTCCGCTCCACGGGCGTGACCACCACCATCCTGCGCTGCAGCCACATTGTGGGGCCGCCCGATCAGCCTGGTCCCACCGCCCGCAGCCTGATCGCCGGCGGCGGTGGCTTGGTCATGGTGTTGGGCAGCGGTCGACAGCGCTGGGCGCCTGTGGCCTTGGCCGATGTGGTGGACGCGATCCTGGCTGCCCTGGAACAGGGTGTCGATGGCTCTTTTGACCTGCAGGGGCCGGAGGTGTACGGGCTGAATCAATTGATCGCGCTGTTGAACCGAGGGCGGCGGGTGCGCCGCTTGCAGATCCCCGTCTGGCTAGCCCCCCTCTTGCGATTTGCTGGTTTGCCGAAGGCCCTGATTGAGGTGTTGCTGGCCGACTGCGTCAGTCCGGGCCCTCCTGCTGTTGTCATGGCAGCGCCGGCGTTTGGGTTGCAGCTCACCTCATTGCGGACTCTCTGGCGCTGAGCTCAGGGGCCGTTGCTGGCTTCGTCGTCGTAGGCACCCCGCACCAGGTGGCCCCAGCGGCGGTGCCAGTGGGCGATGAAGGTATCTGCCTTCACCAGGCACTGGTGCTCAAGACCGCCACGCGCTGGCCGGTTGGCCAGCAGCACCGCCAGGTCGTCCGGCTGCACAAAGCGAGCCTCTAGCCAGTTGGAGATGGCGGAGAGCGCGCGAGGGAAAGGGGCTTTCACCAGGTAGCGCACCCAGCCAATCGAGCGCTCCCGGTTGATCGGGACCAACGTGGCGTACAGATAAATGCCGTAACCGAAGTCGAGCAGGCTCTGGTTGGGGAACAGCAGTTGGTGGGGCAGCCGAAATGGTTTGCCGCCACCGCCATCGGGCTCGAAACGAGCCGTGCCCCGCCAGTGCTCACCCTCGAGCAGCAGGTCTTCGTAGACCATGCGTGTGTTGCGTTTGGAACTGAGTGAGAGCCACAGCAGCGGATGGGTGAAGGGGGTGTGGTGGATGTCCATCAACTGCTCCACCGACCGCTCGATCGGCATCTCCCAGACCATCTCCGTGTCGGCCGAGGCCAGCGGTGGGACCCCGGCCAGGGCCGGCAGATAGGGGACAGAGTCGGGCATGGCGTCTGGGCTCCCGCTCCAGCACCAGAGAAATCCGTGGGCTTCCAGGGTTGGAAAGCGCCGAATGGCCATTCCAGGTGGGATCTTGGCCGCGCTTCCCTCGCAGGGCATCAACCGGCATTGTCCGCTGCCATCAAATTCAAATCCGTGGAATTTGCATACCAGATTGGTGCCGCTAATCCGGCCTCGCCCCAGGTCGGCGCGGCGGTGGGGGCAGAAGCGCTCGTGTGCATGGGCCTCGCCCCGGGCGTTGCGCCACACCACCATCTGGGTTCCCAGGCGCTCGAGGGCGGTCGGTTGGCGCTTCAGCTGGCGTGTGGGCAGTAGTGGCCACCAGCGATCAGGTGGCACCAGAGCGGCAAGATTGGCGGCCGGTTCCATGGCACTCCTGCGCATGGCGGCACTATGGATTCTCTGCAGTGCATGGCAAGCGATCGTCGCCAATTGCAATGCAGCTGCATTGCGGCTGGTTCAGCTGGCCAGCGCGCGCTCAATGCCGGCGGGGATGGCGTCGAAGGCGCCGCGCTGCCAGCGCGGGCTCCAGATCTCACAGCCAGCGACCACGGCCGCGGCGCGGGCGGGATCCGGCTGCAGATAGCGACGGCCGCCTGTGGCGGCGAACGTCCAGCTCCACCAGCCGCTCGGATACATCGGCACCCACCCATACATCGGATCGGCGTGGCCGAACACCTCGCGGATCACCTTCACCGTGTCGATGTGCACCTGGCGAAAGGCCTCGGGGGATTCGCTCTGGGTGGCGAACACACCGCCGGGCTTAAGGATGCGGCGGCATTGCTCAAAGAAGGCCCGGTTGAACAGGCCCTCGGCCGGGCCAGCCGGATCGGAGCCATCGACGATCACCACGTCGTAGCTGGCGTCGGCGGCGCCTGCGGCCCAGGCGATGCCGTCGCCCACGGTGAGGTGGAAGCGGGGATCACTCCAGCAGCCACCGCCGATGCTCGGCAGGTGCTGTTGGCTCCACTCCACAACCAGGCCGTCGATCTCCACCATGTCGAGGTGCTGCACGCCGGCGTGCCGCAGGCACTCGCGGGCGGTGCCGCCATCGCCGCCACCGATCACCAGCACCCGCTCGATGCTCGCCGCGCCGCAGAGGGCCGGATGCACGATCGCCTCGTGGTAGTGCCGCTCCTGCCGCTCAGCCGTCATCCAGCAGCCATCGAGCAGCAGGCCCTTGCCGTAGCGCTCGCTGTCGATGATCGTGACGCGCTGGAAGGGCGACTGCTCTTCGGCGATCACCTGGCCGGCCAGGCCGTAGCGCACGCCGTCGAAGATCTCGTCGATCCAGCCCATGGCTCAGGGGTTGCAATCTCCAGCCTTGCGCATCGCCGGTGTGTCGCCCGTGACAGGCTCAGGCCATGGCCCCAGCGCGCCCCAGCGACGACCTGCAGGTGACCCCGGCGGTGCGGATCCCGGCGGCGGAGCTGGCCTGGCGCTTTTCGCGCTCCTCCGGCCCGGGCGGCCAGAACGTGAACACCACCGACTCGCGGGTGGAGCTGGTGTTTGACCTGACGGCGTCCCGGGCGTTGCCGCCTGTGTTGCAGGCCCGTGCCCTGCGGCGGCTGGAGGACAAGCTCGTGGATGGGGCGATCGTGATCGCCGCCAGTGAACACCGCTCCCAGTGGCAAAACCGGGTGGCGGCCCAGCGGCGCCTGGTGGAGCTGCTGCAGGAGGCGCTCAAGCCACCGCCGCCGCCGCGGCGACCCACCAAGCCCACCCGGGGTTCCAAGGAGCGGCGCCTGGCGGCCAAGAAACAGCGCAGTGCCATCAAGGGTCAGCGGCGCTCGCGTCCCCAGCTGCCGGAGGATTGAGGGGTTGGTGGCGGTGTCCCTGAATCTGTACGGCCTGTACAGAACTCGCGACGGTGTTGTTGCGGGGGCTCAGCCGCCTGGCGGTTGGGCGTGTTCAGCCCGGATCTGGGCCTTGGCCTGCTGCCACAACGCCTCCAGCTCGCGGATGCTGCGGCCCTGCAGCTCGCCGCCCAGGGCTGCCTCCACGCGGGAGAAGCGATCGAGGAAGCGGCGGTTGGTGCCGGCCAGGCCGGCCTCGGGGTCGAGACTGCACCAGCGGGCCACGTTCACCAGGGTGAACAGCACGTCACCCAGCTCCTCCTGGGCATGGGCCCGATCGCCGCTGGCCATCGCTTCCGCTACGGCCTCCTTGAGCTCGTCGAGCTCCTCGTGCACCTTCTCCCACACACCTGTGATGTCGTCCCATTCGAAGCCGGCCGCGGCGGCTTTTTTGGAGATGGTCATGGCGCCGGCCAGGGCGGGCTGGCCGCGCACCTTGCCCGCCAGGCGATCGCTGAGGGGGCTGGCTGAGGGGGCATGGCTTTCGCCTTCGGCCCACTCGGCCCGTTCCTGCTGCTCCTCGGCCTTGATCGCCTCCCAGTGGGCCCGCACTGCTGCGCTGTCGGCCGCCTCGACCTCGCCGAACACATGGGGGTGGCGGCGCACCAGCTTGGCGTTCAGCCCCTGGGCAATTTGCGCGAGATCAAAGCGACCTTCCTCACTGGCGATCTGGGCGTGCAGCACCACCTGCAGCAGCAGGTCGCCCAGTTCTTCGGCTAGGTGCGCGTCGTTGCCATGGCGGATCGCATCGGCCACCTCGTGGGCCTCCTCCAGCACGTAGGGCACCAGGGAGGCGTGGGTTTGCTCGATGTCCCAGGGGCAGCCACCTTCGGGATCGCGCAGTTGGGCCACCACGGCGATCAGCTCGGCGAGGGCTGCCAGGCTTGGATCGGCACGGTTTGGATTGGCACGGCTTGGATCGGTCGGGGCGCTCATCGGACGCGGCCGCGTGGTCGGCGCCACCTTCGCAGCAGCCGCGGTGTTTTGGGCATGGGATCACCGTCCTGGATCAGGTGCAGCCAGCTGCTGGCCTCCAGGCCCACCAGCGCTGCCACCACCAGCGGGCGTTGGGTCTGCCAAAGGGTGCCGCACGCAGCCAGGAGCTGTTGCGGTGGCGGCCCCCCCAGCGGTTGCAGCAGCAGGCAGATCGCCAGCAGCGTGGCCGCCAGGTAGATCAGGCGCCCGGCTGTGCCCAGCAGCGGGCTGTGGGACAGCAGCGAGCGGTGGCGCAGCAGGCGCCGGTAGGGCCACCACAGCAGCCGCAGCGGCCCCCAGCGCTGGGTGGGGTTGGAGCGGGTGTCGAGGTCGGGGGAGAGCAGCAGACCGCCCAGCAGGAAGGCCCCTCCGGCGGCGGCAACACCGGCCAGCCCCAGCCAAGGCCACCACAGGGCTCCGAAGGGCAGCGCCAGGATCCAGGTGGCGCGGTCGTGGCTGCGGCCGCTGGCCATCGCTCAGGGCCCCGCTGCCGCCAGCTTCAGCACCCGCGCTGCGGGCGGGCCGACGGGCCGCAGTCGTTCGCCGCTGCCATCACCGGCGCGCCAGCGCCGGTTGATCCAGTAGTACTGCTCGGCATAGCCCTGGATCCACGGTTCATGCCAGCGGGCTAGGGCGGCCATCTGGGCGGCGAGGGCCGTTGGGCCGCTGCCAGGCCAGAGGGGCGCCCCGAAGATCAAGCGGAAGCGGCCGTTGTCTTCGCGAACTTGGGCCACGGGAAACAGGGGACAACCTGATTTCTGGGATAGGGACGCTGGCCCCTTGGCGAAGAAGGTGGAAAGTCCCAGGAAATCGACCTGCAGCTCACTGCTGGGGCTGTAGAGGTCGGTCATCGTGACCAGGCTGCCGCCGCTGCGCAGCCAGCGGAACATGGCTTTGACGTTGCCTTGAGGGATCCAGTCGCAGTTGCTGTTGGCGCTGCGGGCCTGGTTGAGCAGGCGGTCGCTGTAGGGGTTGCGGGCGGGCCGGTAGATCACCGACAGGGTGTCAATCTGTTGACTCAGCCATCGCAGTCCAATATCCCAGCAGCCCAGATGCAAGGAGCCGATGATCACTCCCTGGCCTTGGCGGTGCAGACGCAACAGCTCCTCGAGGCCCTCTCCTTCAGCGCTGATCCGTGCGCTGTCGACAGGTTGGATGATCGATTCCAGGCAGGATAGAAAAAAGCTATCAATTGAGCGCTGCGCAATCAATTGGCGCTGGCGCATGCTGAGTTGATCGCCGTAGACGCGCTTGAGGTTCTCGATTGCTGTGGCATGGCGGTGAACGAGCCAGGGCCTGGCCAGGCGATGGGCCAGCGCAATCCCACGGATCATTGTGCGGTGGGAGCGCCCGCTCAGCACCACCAACAGCAGCTGCACAGCAAGGGCCTCCATTTGCCAGCGCAGCTTTCGCTGGAGCTGGACAGGCCGAGGCGAGCGTCTGGCCATGAATTGGGGACCGGGCCGATATTGGGGTGTAGTTTGCCTTCTGCGCGCGATTAGCTCAGCGGTAGAGCGCCTGCCTTACAAGCAGGATGTCGCTGGTTCGAACCCGGCATCGCGCATCTCAGGCAGGGCCTTGAAAATCTCCCGAAAGCCGCTTGTGCACCGGCTTTCGGGGTTCCAGCGTGTGGTTGGCTCTGCACGGGCATGCCAGGCTTGGAGGGCAACCTTCTCACATACCTTCTCACGTTCCTCCTCACATGGCTGCCCCCCTTGCCTGGGAGACGGTGCTGCGTGCGGGGGTGTCTCACTCCTTGTCTCGCCTCGGTTGTCGGCGTGGCTGGAGTGTCGCCAACCATCGCGGCCTGGTCCGACTGAACATCACGGCTAACGCCGGCGGCGGACATCGCCGCCAGCTGCTGCTGCCCATTCCCTGGGATGGGGACCATGTGGATGAAGTGCGGGATGCGGTGGTGGCCCTGCATTCGGCGTTTCAGGACGGCGAGGATCTTGAAGACGCTTTAATCAGGCTCTACCCAGGTCAGGCGCCGCTGGCTTCCACCGATAGGGCTTCCTCGTTCAGTCTGCGGCAGATCCCGCCAAGAGCCTCGCCTGGTCTGCCCTTGTGGAGCTCTACCGCGATCACAAACTCTGCGGTGGTGAGGTCAAAACCGCCACATGGGAGCGGATGTACCGGCCTCGGATGGGCCTGATGGTGGAGCTGTTGGCCGATCGTTCCAGTGGCGGGTCAGCTGATGCCGACGCGTTATTGCGACTGACGGCGGCGCAGTGGGCAGAGCGGCCTGGCTGCCGTACACGCCAGCTGCAGGTGCAGTACACCGCTGCGCTGCTGCGTTGGCTGGTGCAGCAGGGGGCACTCAGCCAGGAGTGGAGTCCTCCCCAGGATCTCAGCCCCTACATCGGCCGATCCCGTCAGCAGCGCATGGTCACCACGCCGATGGCTGTGGAGCACATCCTGGCGATGGTTCAAGCGATCCCAGATCAGCGCTGGCGTCTTTGTTTCCAGTTGATCGCTGCCTATGGCTTACGGCCCGAGGAGATCCAGCACCTGGAGCTCAGGCAGGGACGCCTTTGGTGCCTCTACGAAAAAGTGGCAGCTCGCGGTAAGACGAAGCCCAGGCCGCTGCGGCTGCTTCCTTGCGACCAGTGGTCAGCGGCCTGGAACCTGGAGGCCTCGTTCTCAGCAGATCGCCTGCCCCCGATGCGTCCCGGCCATGGTGCTCAGGACATCAGCCAGTACCTGCGGCGTCGCTCCCTCTGGATGGAGCTCAAGCGCGACTACGAAGCTCAGGGCGAAAAGCTGGTGCTCTACTCCTGCCGGCACGGCTACGCCCACCGGGCCCACGTGATCTGTGACCTGCCGCCCAAGGTCGTGGCCGCGGCGATGGGCCACAGCGTGCAGACCCACCTGGCGGCCTACAGCCGCTGGTGCGGGGATGACGTGGTGGATGACGCCTTCGCCAAGGCGGAGCAGCGTTTTCTGGTGGCATAAGGAACACCTCCTCCGCTTTGGCGAAGGCCCGGGCCGCATCCGGCTTAGCCCTGAGGGTTGCTTACGGCTCTTTCCCACGATTCAGACTGCACCGAAGAGCTGGGCCGGTTTGTTCATGGCGCATCGCGTGTTGGCCGAGATCGCAGTGAGCATCTCGGAGCACAAGAAGAACCCCATGGCCACCGTGGCTGCGGGAGATGGGATGGCCGTCGCGGTGCTCAACCGCAACGAGCCAGCGTTCTATTGCGTGCCGGCTAAGGCCTACGAGGAACTGATGGACCTGGTGGAAGACCTGGAGCTGAACCGTCTCACTGACTCGCGTCTGGCGGACGGACAGGAGCCAGTGCGGGTCAGCCTTGATGCCCTCTGAGACCGGCTTTCCTCTGCAGGCCCTGCAACGGATTGGCGACTTATTGCAGTGCTGGCCTCATTCCGAGGGCAGCCGCGGCTTGCTGCATCCGCCCATCGAAGCTGGCCAGATGGGTGCAGCGGCTGTGCAGCGCCACCGCCAGATGCAAGGCGTCACCCGCCCGGAGACCCATGGCCGAATCCTGGAGCAGCTCGGCGGCCTGGTGAAAGCGCTCGCGATCGAGGGAACGAAGTTCCACTCCGCCCTTCAGCAGGCGCTCGAACTGCTCCCCAGCGGCCTGGCGTGCTTCAGAACTGAGGCCGTGATGGCGCTGCTTGATTCCCAGGGCGCTGTGGGTTTCGGTGATCAGCCAGTCGCTGCTGATCAAGGTTTCGCGCGATTGCCCAAACCAGTCGAGCGCTTGCGCACTGCGTTCTTCTGGGGTCAGCAGAGCCACCACCACGCTGGTGTCGAGATAGATCATCGATGGCTCAGCGTCACCAGCGTTCACCGCCGCGGCATTCCTCGGTCACTGAAGGGGTGAGAGGCATGGTTGACTGAAGCTGGCGCAGATCAGCGGCCAGGGCAGAGCGATCCAGCTTGCGCAGAGGCTCCAGGCTCAGGCGGCCATCAGCTCCAACGACGATGTCGATCTGATCGCCTTCCTGCAGTCCGGCCTGACGCAGGCAATCGGCCGGGAGCCTGACCGCCAGGCTGTTCCCCCATCGGCGGATCGCCTGCGGGAAGTGCTGGCAGGCGTCAGCTGAGCGATCTTGAGGCCTGGACTGTGTCAAGGAACGCCCTCGGCCGTTCACGGCCACTCGTAGAGACATGACTCTACGTCCGCTTCGTGGCTGTCAGTGCTGCAGATGCCGCCGGCTCCAGCCGGTGATGGTGGCCTCCACGTTCTCGAGGTGCCACTGCAGGGGGCCCCGGCCCTGGGTGCAGCCCCAACGCCTGTAGTGCTTGCCGGGGGTGAGCACCCCCCGCAGCCGCAGCTGGCGGAGGGTTTCGCGGCTCATGCCCAGGGCAGCGCAGGCTTCTGCTGTCGTGACCCAGACCCGCTGGCGCGATGAGGTTGTCGGCGTCTCCATCAGCCTCCTGCCGGTTGAGCGCGGAAGCGCTGGAGGGTCTCGATCAACCAGGAGCGGCGGTAGCTCTTGACCTGGCGTGGGGCACCGTCAACGAACTGTTGGCGGCAAGGGGGCTCTTCGCCGAACTCCTGGCGGTAGGCCCTGGCCACGAGCTTGCCGGCAGCGCAGAACTGGTTGCGCGGCAGCGCTTGCTGGAACACCTCCAGCCAGGCATCTCCCAGGGTGAGCTCTTGGTCAGTCGGGGCGCCGGGCAGCAGTCCCGAACTCGCGGTGAGCACGTTGCTGCGCACGATGTCCTTGAACAGGAGTTGATCGAGTTGATCGAGGCCGCCCAGTTGCTCGAACAGGGTGATGCTGCGTTCCACCAGCGCGATCACCTCGACCTCTCGCAGCCGGGGCGGGGGCGATTCCACCGGCGCCGGTTGAGCCTGCTGGAGACTCTCCAGGAACCAGCCATCCATCCACACCGCGAACGGTGCGCTGATCCACCGGGCCAGGTCGACAGCTACCTGGGGGTGAATCCAGGTTTCGCCCCCATCAACACCTCCGGCGCGGGACTCGATCAAAGCGTGGACCGAAATTCGGGCTTCGGTCGAAAGGGCTTCCAAATACTCGTTAGCCCGGTCCGACTCGCGGTATTTGGTCCACCGCTTGCCGTTGGCTCGGCACATTGCCGTGGCGTTGACGTAGCCGTCGGTGCTGCGTCGCTGGATCGGTGTGCCATTCCAGGAAAGGGAGATCAGGGACTGGGATGCCATCGGAGCGGAAGGAGTCGGCGTAGATGAATTCGGAGCTGATTGATTCATCGGTCTGAAAGCGGTGTGATGGGGGGAACCTCACCGGCGTCAGTGCCGGCATCGGAGCGAAAGACGGAGTTGGGGCTGGCCAGCGGCTGCGGCGGCACGGGCCCGGCGAGCACGAACAGCAGGGTGCTGAGCTGAAACAGCAGTCCGAGCACAACCAGCAGGCGCAGGGCGGTGAGGCTGCTGGCCGTGACGGCCACGGTGGTGGGCCGGCGGGTGCGGCAGAAGGCAGGCAGCTGGGGACCGGGCCGGTGAAGGGGCCTGCCCCTCCAGGCCCCGGCGTTCTGGTCCTGTCGATCGAGGGGCATCAGAACAACTCCTCGTCGTCGTCCTCGCCATCCGCCGACTGTCCCGCGTCAAGCCCCTTGGCCGATTGGCGTCAATCAAGTTGGCCGGTTAGGGGAACTGATCGCCCCCCGGTTGTCGCCGGCGACAACCGGGGGGCGATGACGCTGGAGGCGACACGAAAACTGAGCTACCCATCAGTCCGAGCCGTTGCCAGCACTAACTTCCTCTGATCGGCACCAGGCGACAACCACGTTGGCCGGTTAGTCGCCGAGACCTCCGCTGAACCTTGCCCTGGAGCGCACGAGCCGGCGGACCCCAGAGTCCGCCGGCTTGTGCGGAGCTTCCTACTGGGGCCTGCTTCCATCGGCGCCAGGTTGTCGCTGGACGACAATCTCCCGGGCTGTTCTCCGCTTCTCTACGGCTGCTGTGGCTGTTGGCTGCCGCTGCGCCGGCTTGCCTGGGCGCGGCGGTGGCGCAATGGGGGCAGCCCTGGCGCACGAACACCTCCAGCACTTGTCCGGCAACGGTGACCTGCGGGACCAAGGCCAGCCAGAGCGCCAGCAGCGCAGCCGCCAATGCATGCCAGCGCCGACGCTTCATCCACCGGTGCCAACCACAGGCCATCACTGCGCCAGCGCCATCATCACCAGCAGACCTGCGCTGCACCAGACGAACCCGATGGTGGCATCACGCAGACTGCGGGCCGACTTGATCTCCGGCACCAGATCCGAAGCGGCGATGTAAAGGAAGTTGCCGCAGGCAAACAGCACAAGGCCCCCCACGGGCAGCGACCGGGAGATCAGCCAGGCGATCACCGCTCCAAGCGGGAAGGTGAGTGCCGAGATGACATTCCAGCGCAGGGCGGTGCGGGGCTTCCAGCCGCTGTGGACCAGGATCGCGAAATCCCCAAGCTCCTGCGGCACCTCATGGGCCACGGCCGCCACGAAGGCCGCCACACCGGCATCAGGGTTGAGCAGGAAGGTGCTGGCGATACCCAGACCGCCAATGAAGTTGTGCAGGGCGTCGCCCAGCAGGACCAGGATCGCCATCGGTTGGCGGGAGGCTCCGCCTGCGGCGGCATCCGGTCCGCTCCTGCCGGGATGGCGATGGGAGTGGTGCCATTGCAGGAACTGCTCCAGCGCCAGGAAGGTCATGAAGCCGGCGGCGATGCAGAGGCTGCCGCTGCGCGATGGCATCGCTTCCATTCCCTCCGGCAGCATGTGGAACAGTGCGCCACCCAGCAGCGACCCTGCCGCCAGCGACACCAGGGGCAGCAGCAGCTGCTGGAGCCGCCGGGGCGGCAGCAGCAGGGTGAGGGCACCCACCATCGCCACCAGGCTCATCAGCAAGCCCGCCGACCAGAATCCAGACCAGGCTGTTCGGAGTAGCCACCCGTCAGAGTTGACACCAGGCCCAGGCCTGCTGGTTGATCAGCAGACCGATCAAGGTGAGCACCGCCATCAGCAGCACCTGATCCGTGCGGGAGTCAGGGATGCGGATGTCGGCCGTCAGGTGCACCACGTTGGTGAGGCTGTAGACCACGCTGAACCAGAACTGAGCCGCCCGCCATGGGGCGCTGGCGCTCCAGCCCGCTGGATCGGCGATTGCATGCACCGCCACCAGAAACGCCCCCACCGGCAGCAGGAAATAGAACAGCATCGCCAGGAACAGCCGCGGCACCCGCGAGGACGCCACCTGACTCTTGATCTCCACCGAGAGGCCATGGAACAGGGGCATCAGGCCCAGTTCCACGTGGAACAGCATCACCAGCAGCCAGGCAGCCCAGAGGCCCGTGAGGCGCACCGCATAGCCGAAGGAGGCAGCGTCAGACATGGGTGTCGACCGGCACCAGGGGGCATTGGATCATCATCCGTCCTGTGGAGGAGTGCACGGATCCTGCGGGTTTCATTCTGCAAGCGAGAGGTCGATGCGTTTCACCACTGAATCCGGCAGGTTGCGCGACACCGGACAGAGCTTCATGCGCTGTTTGATGTAGGTGATCGCGTCGACGTCGGCGCGGCTGTGCTCCTGGCTTGAGACGTCTGGATCGAGCCGGATGACAAAGGCACCATTCAGCTGCTCAAGGATCCAGTCGGCGCTGGTGGTCACCGTGAATTTGCCCTCCACCTGTTGCAGCGGGATGGCCCGCTCCTGGGCATTGGGGGTTGGGTCATGGCGATCAGTGGAGGGGGGATGGAAACGGACGGGGGAGAACGATCAGGCGACGATGTCCTCGAGCGGGTAACCCTCATCGCCACAGCGGGCGAGGCCGCCGCGCAGGTTGGCCACCTGGCTGTGGCCGGCCTTGAGCAGCTGGTGGGTGGCCAGGGCCGAGCGGCTGCCGGAATGGCAGACCACCACCGGCTTGCCCGCGGGGATCTCGCCGCTGCACTGCTCCAGCTCCGGCAGGGGCAGCAGCAGGCTGCCGGCCACTTGGCAGTCGGGGCCGTGGAATTCCTCGGCGGAGCGGACATCAAGCAGGGTCAGCGCTTCGCGGTGCTCGGCCACCCAGCTGGGCGGCAGCTCGGGCAGCCCCGCATAGCTGCGCTGCAGCGGCGCCCAGCTGGGCGCGGAAGCAGAGGCGTCGCGCGGCTTGCCGGATCGCAGATTGCCCGGGAGGGCCTCGGCGATCTTGTGCGGGTGCGGCAGCGTCATGGCCTCCATGTGGCCCACGAAATCGCGCTCCGTCGCGGCGCCGCCGAGCCGGGCGTTGAAGGCCTTTTCTTCTGCCACCGAGGTGACCGTGCGGCCGGTGTAGTCGTGGGCGGGATAGAGCAGGCAGCTGTCGGGGAGGCTGAACAGCTGCTCGGTGATCGAGCGCCACAGGGTGTGTGCATTGCCCTGCTGGAAATCACAGCGGCTGCAGCTGCGCACCAGCAGCGGCTGGAAGCTCAGCTGCAGCAGCTGCAGGCCGCCTGATCCGCCGGCGGCGGCACAGCTGCTTCACGGCGCCAGCCGCTCGATCAGCCAGGTATCGCCGTTGCGCCGGTAGCGAAAGCGATCGTGCAGGCGGTGCAAGCCTCCTTGCCACACCTCCAGTTCTTCAGGGATTACCCTATACCCACCCCAGGCAGGCGGCATGGGAATCTCACCCTGCCGGAAGCGTTCGGTGATCGCCCGCCACTGGTCTTCCAGCACCTGCCGGGAGGAGATCACACGGCTCTGCTGCGACACCCAGGTCCCGAGGCGACTGCCTTGGGGACGCGAACGGAAATAGGCCAGCGCATCGCCCAGGCTGATGCGCTCGGCTCGTCCGAGGATGATGCATTGCCGTTCAAGGCCATACCACGGAAACAGCAAGCTCACCGCCGGATGAGCTGCGATCTCCTGGGCCTTGCGGCTGTTGGTGTTGGTGAAAAAGACGAACCCCCGCGCATCAAAGGCCTTGAGCAGCACCGTGCGGGCGCTGGGGCGCTGGCCATTAACGCTGCCCAGCACCATGGCGTTGGGCTCGAGCAGGTTGGCCTCCACGGCTTCCTCAAACCAGCACCGGAATTGTTCCACCGGATCGGGATGCAGGTCGCTGCGACGCAAGGTGGCGCGCCCGTAATCCCGGCGAAGGGGGCCCAGGTCAACCCTTTCATCGGCCCCTGTCATGGCTGCGACGCTCCCGTTGCGGTTCAGCCTATTGAGATCTGTGAGAGCTATTCCAGATGCCTCTGCTCGTCTTCCTTAAGTTCGCCGAACACCATGGCGATCACCACCGTCATGCCGATGGCCAGCGCGAGTGCCAGAGCGGCTTTCACGGGCACAAGAAGGAAGATGGCTTTCATCGTGATGAGCTCCGTCTGACCCGCTGGACAAGGTCCTGTCACTCCAGGCTGTTAGCCGCTGGCTTTGCGAAGGCGTTCAGGCTCTGATCTGCTGCGTAGTCGCAAGCATTTGCTGGCAGGGTTTGTTCATCGCTTGAGGTCGAAGCGATCGGCCTCCATCACCTTCACCCAGGCGGCCACGAAGTCGCACACCAGGCGGCCGGCACCATCGCTCTGGGCATACACCTCGGCAATGGCCCGCAGCTGGGAGTTGGAGCCGAACACCAGATCCACCCGGGTGCCGCTCCAGCGCAGCTGCCCGCTGCGGCGGTCCCGCCCCTCAAACAGCTCGCCGCTCTCGTCGACGGGGCTCCAGCTGGTGGCCATGTCGAGCAGGTTCACGAAGAAGTCGTTGCTCAGCACTCCGGGCCGCTCGGTGAACACGCCATGGCGGCTGCCACCGGTGTTGGCACCCAGCACCCGCAGGCCGCCCACCAGCACGGTCATCTCCGGAGCGCTCAGGCCCAGCAGTTGGGCGCGGTCCACCAGTAGGTGCTCGGCGGCCACGCTCATCGGGCTCTTCTGCCAGTTGCGGAAGCCATCGGCTTGCGGCTCCATCACCGCAAACGAGGCCGCATCCG
>NZ_JAGQCT010000011.1:0-94066 GCF_024346335.1 Cyanobium sp. ATX 6E8
GCCGTTTTCAGCTTGCGGATGATCTGCTCCGCGGTGTGCCTGGTGCGTTTCATGGTGAAGTCCCCGGCCCAGTCTGGCCGGCTGAGGACTCTCATTCACCCTGGACCGATTGCCGGGGTCCACGTCATTCGCACTGAGCAGTCCCGACCCCTGAACGGTTACATTTGCGTTATGCCGCTTTGCATGAAATCGGACATGCGCTTGGATTGGAGCATCCTTTTGATGATAGTGATGGAGATTTTTTTCTAAGCCGTGATCCTTGGTTGAGTGCTTTTCCGGAAGACACGGTGATGGCCTATCGCTCTCCTCGGGGTGGCGTTTGGCCTACCACTTTTAGCGCCAATGATCTGGCTGCGCTGAGTTTGATCTGGGGCGTTGAATCCGAGGTTGCAAAAGCTCCTTTGGGGCAGCGGTTGATCGGTACTGACAACAATGACATTCTCATCGGTGGGCCCGGGCCAGATCTCTTGCGTGGTGAGTTCGGCAATGACAAGTTGATTGGTGGTGGCGGCGGCGATGAGTTGTGGGGTGGTTCTGGTAGCAACCTTTTCCGCAGTGCCGCAGATGGTGTGGAAGATTGGATATTCATCAGCCGCGATGGTCCTCGCAAAATTTCTCAAGCGGCCGCCACCGTTGACGTGATCCAGGAGATGGGTTCCGAGGATCGGATTGGCATCCTTGGGGCGCGTACCAAGCAGTTGCGGTTTAAGTCGGTCAATTTGGAGAGTGCGAGTTGGGGGCCTCTGGATGGCATTGGAATTTTTGCCATGAACAGGCTGGAGGCCATCTACACAGGTGGGGACCTGACGCGTACGGAATTGTGGGGGATGACCGTGGGACTGGCAGCAAACTTCTCGGGTGATCTGGCTTGAGCATCCTTCGGTTCGGGGCTTGGGCCACCGTTCGGTGAAACTGGGTTCAACTTGCCCTGGTGTCTGTGGCCGCTGCTGCTGACTCGTCCTCCACTGCCTTTTCAGATCCCAACTACGCCGTTCCCGAGGCCCTGAAAAAGGAGAACCTCAGCCAGGCCGACTACGACGAGATCTGCCGGCGCCTGGGCCGCGCCCCCAACCGGGCCGAGCTGGGCATGTTCGGCGTGATGTGGTCGGAGCACTGCTGCTACCGCAATTCACGGCCGCTGTTGTCGGGCTTCCCCACCAGCGGCCCGCGCATCCTGGTGGGGCCCGGCGAGAACGCCGGCGTGGTGGACCTGGGTGAGGGCCAGCGGCTGGCCTTCAAGATCGAGAGCCACAACCACCCCTCGGCGGTGGAGCCGTTCCAGGGGGCGGCCACGGGCGTGGGTGGCATCCTGCGCGACATCTTCACCATGGGTGCCCGGCCGATCGCCCTGCTCAACGCCCTGCGCTTCGGGCCGCTGGAGGACGAGCGCAATGTGGGCCTGATGGAGGGGGTGGTGGCCGGCATCGCCCACTACGGCAACTGCGTGGGCGTGCCCACCGTGGGCGGCGAGGTGGCCTTCGATGCCAGCTACTCCGGCAACCCGCTGGTGAACGCCATGGCCCTGGGGCTGATGGAAACCGAGGAGATCGTCTGCTCCGGCGCCGAGGGCGTGGGCTTTCCGGTGGTGTACGTGGGCAGCACCACCGGCCGCGATGGCATGGGCGGCGCCAGCTTTGCCAGCGCCGAGCTCACCGAGGCCTCCCTTGACGACCGCCCTGCTGTGCAGGTGGGCGACCCCTTCCTGGAGAAGGGCCTGATCGAGGCTTGCCTGGAGGCCTTCCAGAGCGGCGATGTGGTGGCCGCTCAGGACATGGGCGCCGCCGGTCTCACCTGCAGCTGCTCGGAGATGGCCGCCAAGGGCGGCCTGGGCATTGAGCTGGATCTCGATCGCGTGCCCGCCCGCGAGGCCTGCATGACGGCCTACGAGTTCCTGCTGAGCGAATCCCAGGAGCGGATGCTGTTTGTGGTGAAGCCCGGCCGGGAGCAGGCGCTGATGGGGCGTTTCACCCGCTGGGGGTTGCAGGCCGCCGTGGTGGGCCGGGTGCTGGAAGACAACGTGGTGCGGGTGCTCCAGAACGGTGCGGTGGCCGCCGAGGTGCCCGCCAGCGCCCTGGCCGACGACACGCCGATCAACCACCACGAGCTGATCAGCGAACCTCCCGCGGAGATCCAGGCCCACTGGCGCTGGAGCGAGGCTGAGCTGCCCGCCGAGCTGCCTTTCAGTTGGAACGACGCCCTGCTGGCCCTGCTCGACGACCCCACCATCGCCTCCAAGCGCTGGGTGTACCGCCAGTACGACCACCAGGTGCAGGCCAACACCGTGGTGCCCCCCGGCGGCGCCGATGCGGCCGTGGTGCGGTTGCGCCCCCAGCAGGGCGAGGGCGCCATGGCGGCGGCCACGCGTGGGGTGGCGGCGGTGGTGGACTGTCCCAACCGCTGGGTGGCCCTCGACCCCGAGCGCGGCGGCATGGCGGCGGTGGCCGAGGCGGCCCGCAACCTCAGCTGTGTGGGCGCCGAGCCCCTGGCGATCACCGACAACCTCAACTTCCCCTCTCCCGAAACCCCCACCGGCTATTGGCAGTTGGCAATGGCCTGCCGCGGCCTCTCGGCTGCCTGCAGCGCCCTGGAGACACCAGTCACCGGCGGCAATGTGTCCCTCTACAACGAGACCCGCCTGCCCAATGGCACCATGCAGCCCATCCACCCCACGCCGGTGGTGGGCATGGTGGGCCTGGTGCACGATCTCGCCCAGGTGCGCGGCCAGGCCTGGCGTGCGGCCGGCGACGCCATTTGGCTGCTGGGGGTGCCGCTGGAAACAGGCGAGGCTCCAGCCGATCCCCGCCTGGGCCTGGCCGGCAGCAGCTATCTGGAGCGGCTGCATGGAGCCGTCACGGGGCGTCCGCCCGAGATCGATCTGGCCCTGGAGCGCTCGGTGCAGGGCTTCCTGCGTCAGGCGATCGCCCAGGGCTTGGTGGCTTCCGCCCACGACCTCAGCGACGGCGGCCTGGCGGTGGCCGCGGCTGAGTGCTGCATGGCCACCGCCGAGCCCCTCGGTGCTGAGTTGGAGCTGCCCGCCAGCAGCGCCCGCACCGATCGGCTGCTGTTTGCCGAGGGCGGCGCCCGCATCCTCGTGAGTGTGCCGCCTGATCAGGCCGAGGCCTGGCAGCAGGCCGTGGCTGCTGCAGGGGTGCCCGCCGAGCGGATTGGTGTGGTGACAGCTGCGGCCAATCTGGTGATCAGCCAGGGCGGTAGCGCGGTGGTCCACCAGAGTCTTCAGGCTTTGCAAACCTGCTACGAGCAGGCCATCCCGCGGCGCATGGGCGTTGATCTGCCCCCCACGGCTTGAGTGGGGCGTGGATCGGGCGCTCTCATGCAGAATGAATCTGCACCACGATCGTTGATGGGCCTGTGCTGGTGATGCATTCGGAGCCCAACGATCAGGCAGCAGAGCACGATCTGGACCAGCGCCCCGACAAGCCCGAAGAGGCCTGCGGCGTCTACGCCGTGTTGGCACCGGGGCAGCCGGTGGCCAACCTCACCTATTTCGGGCTCTACGCCCTCCAGCATCGCGGCCAGGAATCAGCCGGCATTGCCGTGTTTGATGCCGACCACAAGGTGCGGCTGCACAAGGACATGGGCCTGGTCAGTCAGGTGTTTGACCAGGCCGTGCTGGAGCGCCTCACCGGCGATCTGGCCATTGGTCACAACCGTTATTCCACCACCGGCAGCAGCAAGGTTTGCAATGCCCAGCCGGTGGTGCTCAACACCCGGATCGGGCCCTTTGCCCTGGCCCACAACGGCAACCTGGTGAATGCCGGCGAGCTGCGGCACGACCTCGCCGCCATCGCCAGCGAGCTCACCTCCACCACCGATTCCGAGCTGATTGCCTTTGCCGTCCAACAGGCGGTGAACCGAGGCCTCGACTGGGATCGCGCCATCCGGCAGGCGGCGGAGTGCTGCCGCGGCGCCTTCAGTCTGGTGATCGGCACCCCGGAGGGGCTGTTTGCCCTGCGCGATGGCCACGGCATCCGGCCCCTGGTGTTTGGCCATATCGGTGGACCCAGCGAGGCCCAGTGGGTGGTGAGCAGCGAGTCGTGCGGACTCGACATCATCGGCGCCGCCTTCGATGGCGACGTGGAGCCTGGGGAGATCATCCACTTCCGCCAGGGGGATCCCAACCCCAGCCGCAGCCGGTGGTGTGAGCAGCCCGCGAAGCTGTGTGTGTTCGAGATGATCTATTTCGCCCGGCCAGACAGCCGCTTTTTTGGCGAGTCGCTTTACAGCTACCGGGTGCGGATCGGCGAGGCCCTGGCCCGCGAAACGCCGGTGGACGCCGACATCGTCATCGGCGTACCCGATTCCGGCATCCCGGCGGCGATCGGCTACTCCCAGTTCAGCGGCATCCCCTTTGGCGATGGCCTGATCAAAAACCGCTATGTCGGCCGCACCTTCATCCAGCCCACCCAGGCGATGCGGGAGGCGGGAATTCGCGTGAAACTCAACCCCCTGCCCGATGTGCTGGCGGGCAAGCGTGTGGTGGTGATCGATGACTCGATCGTGCGGGGCACCACCAGCCGCAAGTTGGTGCAGGCCCTGCGGGATGCCGGCGCCACGGAGGTGCACATGCGGATCAGTTCACCGCCGGTCACCCACCCATGTTTCTACGGGATCGACACCGACACCCAGGATCAACTGATTGCGGCTCGGCTCACCCTGGCTGAAATCACAGCCCATCTGGGGGTGGATTCCCTGGCCTACCTGAGCAAGCAGGGCATGGTGGACGCGGCTCTGGCCAATTCCGCGAACTTCTGCACTGCTTGTTTTGACGGCGCCTATCCGATTGAGATGCCCGAGCAGGTGCGCTCCAGCAAGCTGATGCTCGAGCCGGCCGGCATTGCGGCAGCTGTTTTGCGAGAGCACCCGGTCTCCTAACGGATTAAGGGCACCAGCTGCTGCAGCACCTGGCCTGGCGGCAGGGCGATTGAGATCCCGATGCCGCTGCAGTCTTCGGCCTGCAGCTGGCTCAGGTCGAGCCTTGCGCTCCAGCCCTTTTCGGTCAGCAGGCTCAGCACCGCGGCGTCGGCTGGCTGCAGGTCGATCACGCGATCTCCCCGTTGTTGCAGTCGCAAGCCGATCTGACCCATGTCGCCGCGCTGGCAAAGCCGCAGGTTGGACACCTCTAGCCGCTTCACCTGCCCCCCCTCAGTTGCCAGCAGCACCGAGGCGCTGGCAGTGCTGGCTGCAACGCAGGCGGCACCCACCACGGCTTCCCCAGGCAGCAGCCGCATCAGCATGGGGCCCTGGGCGGCGCGGCCCATCAGCGGTAATTCGGTTTCGTTGAAGCTGAGGCGCAGCATCCGGCCGGTGCTGCTCGCCACCACCAGCGTGTCGCCCTCGTGGCCACTCACCACTCGCCGCAGGCTGACGCCCTCCTTGAGCTTCAGCACCGTGGCCGCCCGCCCCGACAACTCCTGAAAGTCTTCGACGGGCAGCCGTTTGAAGCGGCCGTCGCTGCTCAGCAGGCCCAGGCTGCCCTGGGCGGGCAGGGGCAGCACCTGCACCACCGGCTCTCCCTCGAGGCTGTCGGGAAGGAAGCGCTCCAGCTTGCCCGGCTGTTGCCCGGCAAATTCCCAGCGCAGCAGGGCGACTCGCCCGCTTCCCGTGAAGGCCAGCAGCAGCGGTTGTTCGGCAATTGGCAGGATTAGGCGGGCTGGGGAGGGGTGCTCCCCCAGCGCGATGGCCTCATCGAGGTGCAGCCGTCCCAGCATCTGGGAGCTGAGGATCTTCACCGCCCCATCCGCCTGGATCAGCAGCCGGCTTTCCGGGGCCAGGGCTGCAAAGGCCTGCTGGCGCTGGAGTTCGGCGTTGGGACGGATCGCCGCCGCCCGCTGGGCCACCAGCGCATCGCCTCCCTCCACCAAGCGGGTGCGCCGGGGTGTGGCAAAGCGCTTGCGCAGCGCCTTCAACTCCGACACCAGCGTGTCGAGCAGCACCGTGCGGTCGTCGAGCAGGTGACGCAGCCGGCCCCGCTCCTCGATCAGCTCGGACGCTTCTTTGCGCAAACTCTCCTGCTCCAGGCCCGTCAAGCGCCGCAGGGGCATGGCCAGCACCGCATCGGCCTGGCGCTCGCTCAGGTCGAGCTGCACCTGCAGGGCAGCCCGGGCGCTGGCCGCATCGCTGGCGGCGGTGATCAGGGCGATCACGTGCTGAAGCGCATCGAGGGCCTTGATCAGGCCTTCCACCACCTCGAGCCGGTCTTCGCAGCGCTTGAGGGCGTGGCGCGTGCGCCGGATCAGGGTGAGTTCCCGGTATTCCAGGAATTCCTGCAGCAGCCGCCGCAGGCTCAGCTGTACCGGCTGACCGTTGACCAGGGCCAGCAGGATGGCGCCGAAATTGCTCTGCAGGGCCGTGCGCCGCTGCAGATCGGCCAGCACGGTTTCCGGGTTGGCATCGCGGCGCAGCTCCACCACCACCCGCATGCCTTCGCGATCGCTTTCGTCGCGGATGTCGGCGATGCCGCCGATCTTGCCGTCGTTCACCTGCTCGGCCAGCTTCTCGATCCAGCCCGCCTTGCTCAGCTGGTAGGGGAGCTCGGTGATCACCACGGCGCCGCGCTTGTGACGGCCTTTGCCGGGTTGCACCTCCTCGATGTGGGCAACACCCCGCATCGGGATGCTGCCGCGGCCCGTGAGGTAGGTGTCGCGCACGCCCTGGCCCACCAGCACTTCGCCACCGGTGGGGAAATCGGGGCCGGGCACCAGTTGCAGGAGTTTGTCGTCGGAGAGATCTGGCTTGCGCACCAGGGCGATCAGGGCATCCACCACTTCGCCAAGGTTGTGGGGCGGGATGTTGGTGGCCATGCCCACGGCGATGCCGGTGCAGCCGTTGAGGATCAGAAACGGCAGCTGGGCTGGCAGCACCGTGGGCTCCTGCTGGGAGCCGTCGAAGTTGGCGGCGAAATCAACGGTGTCGGCCCCGATCTCATCGAGCAGGCCCTCGTTGGCGATGGGCGCCAGCCGCGTTTCGGTGTATCGCATGGCCGCCGGCGGATCGTCGTCGACGGAGCCGAAGTTGCCGTGGCCATCGAGCAGTGGGTGGCGGCTGGCGAAGGTCTGCACCTGACGCACCAGCGCGTCGTAGACCGCCTGGTCGCCGTGGGGGTGGTATTTGCCAAGCACGTCGCCCACCACACGGGCGCATTTGCGGTAGGGCCGATCCGGGGTGAGGCCCAGTTCGTGCATCGCGAAGAGGATGCGGCGCTGCACGGGCTTGAGGCCGTCGCGTACATCCGGCAGGGCCCGCCCCACGATCACGCTCATCGCGTATTCGAGGTACGAGCGCTGCATCTCCTGGTGCAGCGCAATCGGTTGAATGCGCGGGTCGTTGCCCGGTCCGCTCCGCTCCCCTGGGCGCTCCTCGGCCATCCGGTGTCGTGGTCTGGGGTCGGAAGGTGGGGCTCAGCCTACAGATGCTGTCGAGGGCTGCCGCTTCCAGCGGGACTTACTCCTCCTCGCTGCTCTCGCCTTCCGGGCTGGCATTGGCGAGGGCCCGATCCACCACGGCTTTGAGATCGCCCTGTTGCAGCAGCTCCTGGGTGGTGCTGCGCAGTTTGGATCCCCAGAGTTGTTCCTTCTGGTAGCTCTCCAGCACGTAATTGGGGTCGTTGTCGAGGGCTTTGCCGGCCAGCTCCAGGGCTTCGCTGCGGCCGGCCGCCCC
Source organism: Cyanobium sp. ATX 6E8 (assembly GCF_024346335.1). Lineage (NCBI taxonomy): Bacteria > Bacillati > Cyanobacteriota > Cyanophyceae > Synechococcales > Prochlorococcaceae > Cyanobium > Cyanobium sp. ATX 6E8. The sequence continues at coordinate 7,678 of NZ_JAGQCT010000011.1, forward strand.
CTGGGCGAACAGTCCTGCGGCCAGCGCCAGCATCGGTTCTGCCGCATCGGGCTTGATGGTCAGAACCCGCCGCCAGCGCTGGATGGCGTCTTTGGTTTTGCCCTGTTCAAACAGCACCAGACCCTGGTTGTTGAGGGCTTCCCAGAAGTTCTTGCGCAGGGAGGAGGCCCGCTCGAAGGCCGCCAGGGCCTGTCCGCTCTGGCCGAGCAGGATGCGGGCGTTGCCCAGGTCGAAGTAGGCACCGGCATTGCCTTTGTCGAGCTTCAGCCCCTGCTCCAGCAGGCCGATCGCATCCTCGGGTTTGCCGGCCCGAAGGGCCAGGGAGCCCTCGGCAAACCAGATGCCCGGGTTGCGTGGATCCAGTTGCTTGGCCTTGGCCAGCGATACGCCGGCTTGTTTGAGCTGGTTGCTGCGCAGCTGGGCCTCGGCCAGCAGCACCCAGCCGCGGGGGTCGTCGGGCAGCAGTTGCACCGTGAGGGCCGCGAGGCGGGCGGCGTCACTGGCCTGGCCCAGCCGCAGCAACCGCGCCGCGGCCTGGGCAATGCCAAGACCGGCGCCTTCCAGCTCCTGGCGTTGGGGGACATACACGTAGGGCACCAGCGCCCGGGCGGGCAGAACTGGCGCCAGCAGCAACCCCAGCGCACCCACCAGAACCGCGCTCGAGCGGTGAGCCTTCCAGAGGCGGGTTGTTGTCAAACCAGTGAGCCACTGGCCCATGCGCCACTGGATGCGCCACGGGTCGATGCGCAATTGGCGCGGTGCCATCGCTTGGGGACAGATCCGTTCAGCCTAGGCAGTGCCGCCCTGGCTAGCCCGCAGGTTCCGCCGCCACATCCAGGGTTTGAGGCGGCGCAGGGCTGAGGCTCGCAGGTGTTGATCCCAGTCGGCATCGCTCCAGAGCAGGGCCTCGTCGGCCTGCAGATCGAGCAGCCAGGGCCTGGGCTGCAGATCCGGATCGTGGCTGCTGTCCAGGGGCTGCTGATTCCAGGGACACACCTCCTGGCAGATGTCGCAACCGGCCACCCAGCCCTCCAGGGCGCCGGCGATCGGCTCGGGCAGCTCGGGATCCCGATTCTCAATCGTGTGGAAGGCGATGCAGCGGCGGCTGTCCACCACGAAGGGCTCCGTGATGGCGCCGGTGGGGCAGGCGGGCAGGCAGCGGCTGCAGCTGCCGCACAGGGGCGTGGCGGGTACATCCGCCGGTAGCTCCAGGCTGGAGAGCAGGTGGCCCAACAGCAGCCAGGAGCCGCGGCGGCGGTGGATCAGGTTGCCGTGTTTGCCGATCCAGCCGAGGCCGGCCTGCTCGGCCCAAGCTTTGTCCATCAGCGGGGCGCTATCGACGCAGGCCCGCCAGCTCACCCCGGGCACCTGCTGCTCCAGCCAGCGGCCCAGCCGGCGCAGCCGGCCATCGATCACCCGGTGGTAGTCGCGGCCCCAGCCGTAGCGGGCCACCTTCAGGGAGCCGGGGGCGCGCTCGGCCGCTACGTAGTAGTTGAGCCCCACCGCCAGCAGGCTGCGCACCCCCGGTAACAGCTGCTCCACCGCGCGCCGGCGTGGGTCGGCCATCCAGGCCATGTCGGCTTGATAGCCGGCCGCCAGCCAGCGCTCCAGGGCCGCCGTCCGCAGGCTTAGGCGCTCCCCGGCAGGCACGGCGGCGAGGCCCACCGGGTCAAACCCCAGCTGCCGGGCCTGCTGTTTGAGCTGGTGTGCCAGCTCGTGGTGGGCGTGCTGCGTCATCGCCCGTACAGTTGCGCCGTCTTCTCAATCTGCCGCGAGCCCCTCCTGTGAGCACTGCCTCTTTCGGCCGCCTGGGCCATCTCTTGCACTGGCTCGGCCTCACCCTGGTCGTGTTGCTGGCGCTCCAGCTGCTGGTGCTGCTGGGCTCCTGGAACTGGGGCGAGGAGGGTTACCGCCAGCTGCTGATGGACCGGTTGGTGACCCAGTCGCCGATGGCATTGGTGGGCCTGCTGCTGATGCTGTTCGGCAGCCGCCTCGACCATCCCGCCGCCGGCCGCACGCCCCTGCGCTGGCTGGTGGCGGTGCTCAGCATCCTGCTGGCTCTGGCGATGCTCGTGGCGGTGCCGGTGTCGATCAGTGGCGACCGCGCCCTTTCCGACCAGGCCGACCAGCAGCTCGAGGCCCGCAAGGCCCAGCTGGCGGCGGCCCGCTCCCAGATGGACAACCCCCAGGTGATCGACCAGTTGATTGCCCAGGCCGAGCAGGCTGGCCAGATCCCTGCCACTGCAACGGCCGAGCAGAAGCAGCAGGCCGCTAAGGCGTTCATGGAGCGCCAGCTCCAGCAGGCCGACGACCAATTGCAGCAGCAGCAGCGCGCCCGGGATCTCACCGTCAACCAACGCCGCTACGGCGGCACCGGCACCGCCGTGGTGCTGGCCATCGGCTTTGTGCTGGCGGCCCTGGTGGCCCTGCTTTGAGCCTGGCTGGCTAAGTTGCCAACAGGTAGCGAATGGGCCGGACGTCCGGGTTGTCAGTTGGTTCAATCCAGTCCCAAATCTGATCAGCCCCTGGGGGACCGGCTTCAGGCCGACCTCAAGAATGACCTGATCGCCGGCCTGCTGGTCGTCATTCCCCTGGCGACCACCATCTGGCTGGCGACCACGGTGAGCCGCTTTGTGCTGGCGTTTCTCACCTCGATCCCGAAGCAGTTCAACCCGTTCAACACCCTCAACCCGTTGCTGCAGGAGCTGATCAACCTGGGGGTGGGTCTGTTGGTGCCCCTGCTCGGCATCCTGTTGATCGGCCTGATGGCCCGCAACATCGTCGGGCGCTGGTTGTTGGAGTTTGGTGAGGGCACCCTGCTGCGGATTCCCCTGGCGGGCTCGGTCTACAAGACCCTCAAGCAGTTGCTGGAAACTTTCCTGCAGGGCAGTTCCAGCAAGTTTCGCCGGGTGGTGCTTGTGGAATATCCGCGGGAGGGGTTGTTTGCCCTGGGTTTTGTCACCGGTGCGATCGGCACGGCGCTCCAGGCTGGTTTCAGCGAACCGATGCTGAGCGTGTTCATCCCCACAGCCCCCAATCCCACCACCGGCTGGTACACCGTGGTGCCCGAGCGGTCGGTCAAGGACCTGGACATCTCGGTGGAGGATGCTTTCCGCACGATCATTTCCGCCGGCATCGTCAATCCCGACGAGCGCTCCACGCCCAACCGCAGCTTCTCCAGCCTGCTGGCTCAGTTGCGCACCTCCCAACTTTCCTGAGGCCAAGTCGTTTTGATGCAGAGCCGCACCCTCTCGCGCGAACTGGCCCTGCTGATGCTCGGCCAGACCAGTGACCGCGCCGGCGCCTCCTCCGTAGCCCAGCCCATCGCGATGGAGGGTCTGTTGCAGCAGGTGCTCGCCACCCTCAGCCAGCACGTGCGCGAGGCCCTCGACCGCTCTGCTGAGGACCTGCAGGCCGCCCAGCAGGACCTGCTGGACAGTGAGCTGCAGGACCAGGGCGAGCAGCAGTTGCCGCGGGTGCGCCAGCACCTCAATGCCGGACTGGCGGCGGCGGAGCAGGCCATCAACCGCCTTTCCGCCAGCCTGGAACTGCCCCGGCTGTTGCTTCTAGCCGACCAGGACGAGGTGCGCCGCGGCGCTATCGACCGGGTGGAGGCGGTGCTGCGCGATCGGGAGTCCATCGATGCCCGACTCGACGGGGTGATGGAGGGCTGGCGGCTCACCCGCCTGCCTCGCATCGACCGCGACATCCTGCGTCTGGCAGCCGTGGATCTGGACCGTTTCCGCACCCCCGCCGCGGTGGCCTGCAACGAGGCCGTGGAGTTGGCCAACCGCTACAGCGACGAGCAGGGCCGCCGCATGATTAACGGCGTGCTGAGGCGCTTCACGGCCGCCCGGCCCGTGGCGGAGGCCTGAGGGCGCCATGGTGTACGACTGGTTCAATCGCACCGGGCCTGACGCAGCCGACGGCGAGACGCCGCCCAGCCAGGCATCTGGGCCTTCGCTTGCCCCGGATGATCCGACCCCAGCGGCTTCTGCTGCTGCCCAGCCCGAAGGCAGCTCGGCTGATCCCAACCCGGATCCCAATGCGGAGGCCCTCGAGTGGGCGCGTCAGGCCTACGCCCGCCTGAAAGCTCAGCAGGAAGCCCAGAAGCAGGCCCAGCAGGAGTCTGTGCCGAACCTCACTGACGAACTGCAGGCTGATCTCCAGGCGGACTCCCAAGCACAACAGTCCCTGCCCAGCTCCCGTCCCGATTCTGTACAAGCTGTACAGAATTCTGCAGAGGGCTTCGCTTCCCCTACCTCTGCTGAGCCATCTCCAGGCCTGTCGCTGTTGGAGCAGGCCGCCGCCCAGCGGGCTGAGCGCCAGCAGGCCATCACCGCGAGTGCTGCCGTCGCTCCGGTCGAGGCAGCCCCCGCAGACTCCGCCGAGCCCAGCCTGGGCGACTTCGACACCACCTTCACCTGGTCGGCGGAGGTGCTGGCGGCCCAGGGCAAGCGGGTCGATCAGGTGTCGCTCGAGGAGATCGACTGGCTGGGGCGCCTGCGCCAGGGCCTGGAGCAGACCCGGCAGGGTTTTGTCACCCAGCTGCTGGACACCCTCGGCGACGATCCGCTCACCCCCGAGGTGGTCGACGACCTGGAAACCACATTGCTGCGGGCCGATGTGGGCGTGCAGGCCACTGATCAGGTGCTGGACGCCCTGCGCAAACGCATGAACGAGGAGGTGGTGGATCCGGCCGAGGGGCTGCGCTTCCTCAAGGAACAGCTCCAGGACCTGCTGGATGCCCCGACCCGGGCCAGCGGTTCCCCCCTGCTGGCCCCCGAACGCGATCGGCTCAACGTGTGGCTGATGGTGGGCGTCAACGGCGTCGGCAAGACCACCACCCTCGGCAAGCTGGCCAACCTGGCGGTGCGCAGCGGCTACAGCTGTTTGATTGCCGCCGCCGATACCTTCCGGGCTGCGGCGGTGCAGCAGGTGCAGGTGTGGGGCGACCGCAGCAACGTGCCGGTGATTGCCAATCCCAGCGCCAACGCCGATCCGGCCGCCGTTGTGTACGACGCCATCGGTGCTGCCCAGGCCAAGGGCACCGAGCTGGTGCTGGTGGACACGGCCGGCCGCCTGCAGACCAAGCACAACCTGATGGAGGAGCTCAGCAAGGTGCGCCGCATCGTCGACAAGCTGGCGCCGGAGGCGGTGGTGGAGTCGCTGCTGGTGCTCGATGCCAGCCAGGGCCAGAACGGCCTGCGCCAGGCCATGGCCTTTGCCAAAGCAGCTGGGCTCACTGGCGTGGTGCTCACCAAGCTCGATGGCAGTGCCCGTGGTGGGGTGGCCCTGGCGGTGGCCTCCGAGGCGGGTCTGCCGATCCGCTTCATCGGCGCCGGCGAAGGCATCCGCGACCTGCGGCCCTTCAACAGCTTCGAATTTGTGGAGGCCCTGTTGGCCCGTTAAGCCATCAGGCAACGCCGGATTCGAGAGCTATCTTGCGGGCTCGCCGCGGCCGTCCCGTGAGCAATCGGTGAGCAACAAGCCGCCCCCCCACCCGCTCCAGCAGGCCGCGTCTGCCGCCGCCCCGGTGCTCTCGGCTGCGGCCTCGCTGCGTCAGTTGCTCGACAGCCTCAACCGGGAGCAGCGGCGCAACCAGGAGCTGCTCGCCTCGTTGGCCTTCGCCCTGCGCAGCTTCACCAACCTGGGCCGGTTTCTGGAGCTGGTGCCCGTGGTGGCTACCCGCCTGGTGGAGGCGGAAGGGGCCGTGCTGGTGGTGTTCCACGAGGACGGTCGCCTCTGGCGCGAGCAACTGCAGGCCACCCCGGTGGAGCGCTGCGCTGAGTTGGTGCGCCAGTTGGCGGCCCTCGGCGATGCCGAGTTGGCGGCCCTCAGCGGCGAAGCGGCGGTGGTCGCCCTGCTCGATCAGCGCATCGGCCGGCTGCTGGGGGCAGAGCAGGTGTTTGCCACGTCGGTGGTGTCCCGCAGCCTGCAGCGGGGTCGTTTGTATGTCTTCAGTGGCCGCAAGGGGTTTGCCTGGAGCGAAGTGCACCGCCGCCACCTGCAGCTGGTGGCCGATCTCACCGCCGTGGCCCTGGAAAACGAGGCGCTGCTGCAAACCATGCGGCGCCACGAGCGCTTGGACCGTCAGCTCAGCATTGGCGCCGAGATCCAGGCCCAGCTGTTGCCGGATCGCTGTCCGCTGATCGACGGCGTGGAGCTGGCGGCCCGCTGCCGCCCCGCCTTCCAGGTGGGGGGTGATTACTACGACTTCATCCCCACCCGGCCCCAGCTGTTGGGCCGCCGCCGTGAGCAGGCTCGCTGGGCTCTGGTGATGGGGGACGTGATGGGCAAGGGAGTGCCGGCCGGCCTGCTGATGACCCTGCTGCGCGGCATGTTGCGGGCCGAGGTGCTGAGCGGCCACTCCCCCGAGCGGATCCTCCACGACCTCAACCAGCTGGCCCAGGAGGACCTGGCCCAGTCGCACCGGTTCGTCACCCTGTTCTATTCCGACTACGACCCCCGCACCCGCCTGCTGCGCTTTGCCAATGCGGCCCACAATCCGCCCTTGATCTGGCGCCGCCAGCGCAACCAGGTGGAGCGCCTCGATGCCCCCGGGCTGCTGATCGGTTTGCAGAGCGAAGCCGATTACGGGCTCGAGCAGACCGTGCTCGATCCAGGCGATGTCCTGCTCTATTACACCGATGGCGTGACGGAAGCCACGGGCTTCAGTGGCGACCGTTTCGACGAGGAGCGGTTGGTGCGGCACCTGCAGGGGGCCTGCCGCTCCGGCATCGGCGCCCAGGGGATTCTCGATCAGCTGTTCGCCCGGCTCGATCGTTTTGTGGGGGCCGATCGGCAGCTCGACGATGACGCCTCGATGGTGGTGCTCAAGGTGCGGGAGGAGGTGATGCTGCCCTCCCTGCCAAGCTGATTGCCTGCGAAGCAAACCTTCTGCCCCGCGCAGCTTGCCAAGTCCCGAATGGCCGTTGATTCCACCGCCTCCACCTGGAGCCAGCGCTTCGAGCAGGGTCTGCATCCGGCCATCGAGCGTTTCAACGCCTCGATCGGCTTCGACATCACGTTGTTGCAGCAGGACCTCGATGGCTCGATCGCCCATGCCCGCATGCTGGGTCGCTGTGGCGTGATTGCCGAGGACGAAGCCAGCCGGTTGATCGAGGGGTTGGAGGCGATCCGCGCTGAAGCCGCCAGGGGTGACTTCAACCCAGGGCTGGAGGCCGAAGACGTCCATTTCGCCGTGGAGCGGCGCCTGATCGAGCTCCTGGGGCCCCTGGGCAAAAAGCTCCACACCGGCCGCTCCCGCAACGACCAGGTGGGCACTGATCTGCGCCTTTGGTTGCGGGGCCAGATCGACGCCATCGATGCGGCGCTGCTGCGTTTTGAGCGGGCCCTGCTGGCCCAGGCCGAGCGTCACAGCAGCGTTTTAATCCCCGGCTACACCCACCTGCAGCGGGCCCAGCCGGTGTGCCTGGCCCACCACCTGCTGGCCTACATCGAGATGGCAGAGCGGGATCGCTCCCGGCTCGCCGATGTGCGCCAGAGGGTCAACATCTGCCCACTGGGGGCGGCGGCCCTGGCCGGCACTCCCGTGCCGATCGATCGGCGCCAGACGGCCGAGGAGCTGGGCTTCGAGGCCATCTACGCCAACAGCCTCGATGCGGTCAGCGACCGGGATTTTGCGGTGGAGTTCATGGCGGCCGCCAGCCTGGTGTTGGTGCACCTCAGCCGCCTCAGTGAGGAGGTGATTCTCTGGGCTTCCGAGGAGTTCGGCTTCGTGGGCCTCACCGACCGCTGCGCCACCGGCAGCAGCCTGATGCCCCAGAAAAAGAACCCCGACGTTCCGGAGCTGGTGCGGGGCAAGAGCGGCCGCGTGTTCGGCCACCTGATGGGGCTGCTCACCATGATCAAGGGCCTGCCCCTTGCCTACAACAAGGACTTCCAGGAGGACAAGGAAGCCCTGTTCGATGGGGTGCGCACCTGTCTTGATTGCCTGGAGGCGATGGCGATTCTGTTTGAGGAAGGTCTGGAGTTTCGGCCCCAGCGGCTGGAGGCGGCGGTGGCGGCGGATTTCTCCAATGCCACCGATGTGGCCGACTATCTGGTGGCGAAGGGTGTGCCCTTCCGCGATGCCTATCAACTGGTCGGCGGCCTGGTGAAGGGATGTCTGGCGGAGGGGATTTTGCTGCGGGACCTGCCGCTGGAGCGCTGGCAGCAGCTCCATCCTGCTTTTGAAGCCGACATCTACGCCGCCATCACTCCCCAGCAGGTGGTGGCGGCCCGCCGCAGTGAGGGCGGCACCGGTTTCGAGCAGGTTCAGCAGCAGTTGCAGCGAATCCGGATCCGTGTTGCCCCCTGAGGGGAAGTAGGCCTCGCCGGGGGTCTTAGGCTGTTTTGGTTAGCGGCCCCTCTGGTTCGTGAGCATTTTTGTCGGCAACCTTCCCTTCCGCGCTGAGCAGGACGACGTAGCGGAATTGTTTGCACCCTTCGGTGAAGTGGTCAACTGTTCGCTGCCCCTCGAACGCGAGACCGGGCGCAAGCGTGGTTTCGCGTTTGTGGAAATGTCGGATGACACCGCGGAAAGCAAAGCCATTGATTCGCTGCAAGGCGCCGAGCTGATGGGCCGCCCCCTGCGCATCAACAAGGCGGAGCCCCGGGGAGCTGGTGGTGGCGGAGGAGGAGGAGGTCAGCGTCGTGGTGGCTACGGCGGTGGCGGCGGCTATGCAGGCGCTGGTGGTTATGGCGGTGGCGGGGGCTACAACCGCGGAGATAGCGGCGGGGGCTACGCCGGTGCCGGTGGTGGTGGAGATCGGGGTTCAGGGGCTCGGGGCTGGGAAGACCGCAGCTACGGCGCTGGCAGTGCTGCGCCGAGCGATGGCTTTGATGCCGGCCGCACCCGGCGCCGCCGCAGTGGCAGCGCCGAGGGTTAATACCCCCGTTCCTCCAGCGCCCGAGCGGCGGCCTCCAGCACCTCAGCACCGGCCTGCCGGTCTCCGGCGGCTTGGGTGAGCTGCTGGCGCCAGCGCCGGGCGCCGTTCACACCCTCCACCACGTGCACCAGGTGGCGCGCGATCGGCCAGAGCCGCTCGCCCCGGCTGCGCCACTGCTCGGCGTAGGGAATCAGCCCGCGCACCACGTGCGAAGCGCTGGCCGGAGGCCGGCTGGTGTCGGCGAACACCCGCTGATCCACTGCAGCCCACTGCAGGGGATGGGCATAGGCGGCCCGGCCCACCATGGCCCCATCCAGCTGCTCCAGGTGTGTCAAACAGCTCTCCAGGCTCTCCAGGCCCCCGTTGAGTTCGATGGTCAGCCCGGCCCGATCCCGTTTGAGCTGGTGCACGATGTCGTAACGCAGGGGCGGAATCGTGCGGTTTTGCTTGGGATCCAGGCCCTCCAGCCAGGCTTTGCGCGCGTGCACCGCAAAGCGCTGGGCTCCCGCGGCAGCCACCGCATCCACGAAGGCCAGCAGCTCGGCGTAGGAGTCGCGGTCGTCGATGCCAATCCGGTGTTTCACCGTCACCGGCAGTGGGCAGGCGTCGGCCATGGCGGTGACGCAGCGTGCCACCTGGTCGGGTTCGGCCATCAGGCAGGCTCCGAAGCGACCCTTCTGGACTTTTTCGCTGGGGCAGCCCACGTTGAGGTTGATTTCGTCGTAGCCCCAGTCGGCTGCCAGCTGGGCGGCCTCCGCCAGCAGGGCCGGATCGTCTCCGCCCACCTGCAGGGCCAGGGGCTTTTCGACGGGATCGAAGCCCAGCAGCCGCTCGAGCCGGCCCCCCGGCCCGCTGGCTCCGGGCTCCCGGCGGGCGTGGTGCAGGGCCTGGGCCACCACCATTTCGGTGTAAAGCAAGCTGCGCCGGGTGATCTGCCGCATCAACACCCGAAAGTGCCGATCCGTGTAGTCCATCATCGGAGCCACACTGAAGCGAAAGCTGGCTGGATCGGTCTGGCCCATCACCCCATGCTGCCCACCCGTGTCCCCCGCCCTGCTGCTCCGTGAGCCTCCCGAGCCATGCCGCCGTGGTGGTGGCAGGTGGTGGCGCCGCCGGATTCATGGCCGCCATCGCAGCCGCTGAGGCGGGCGTCCGCAACATTGTTCTGCTCGAGGCCACCGCCGAGCCGCTGCACAAGGTGTTGATCAGTGGCGGCGGGCGCTGCAATGTCACCCATGCCTGCTGGGATCCGCGGGCGCTGGTGGGTCACTACCCCCGCGGCGGCCAGGCCCTGAGGGGCCCTTTCTCTCGCTTCGCCACGGGCGATGCGGTGGCCTGGTTCGACGCGCACGGCCTGGAGCTGGTGGAGGAGGCCGACGGCCGGCTGTTCCCTCGCTCCAACCGCTCCGAGTCGGTGGCCGCCACCCTGCGCCGGGCGGCCCTGCAGGCCGGCGTGCAGCTGCACACCGGGGTGGCGCTGCAGCAGGCCAGTCCCCGGGCTGGGAGCGGTTTTGATCTGCGGCTGCGCGGTGGCCAGACGATGGCCGCCGATCGGCTGGTGTTGGCCACGGGGAGTCACCCCAGCGGCCGCCAGCTTGCCGCCGCCCTCGGCCATGGGCTGGTGTCGCCCGTGCCGTCGCTGTTCACGCTCGCTCTGGCGGGCGATCCCCTGCTGGAGTTGGCGGGAGTGGTGATGGATCCCGTGGAGCTGGCCCTGCATCTGCCAGCGGATCCGCAAGCCGGCGGCGGTGGCGCTGAACAGCGTTTCCGCCAGCGCGGGCCGGTGCTGATCACCCACTGGGGGTTGTCCGGTCCGGCCACCCTGCGTCTCACCGCCTTTGCCGCCCGGGCCCTCAAGGCCGCCGTCTACCGGGGGGAGTTGCGGCTCGACTGGAGCGGCGGACAGTCCCAGCAGGATCTCGACGCCCTGTTTGCCGAAGCGAAGCGGGTTCAGGCCAAGCGGCAGCTGGCCAATTGGCGGCCCTGGCCCGCCCTCAGCCGGCGCCTCTGGCTGGCCCTGCTGCAGCGCCATGGCCTCGATCCCCAGCAGCGCTGGGCCGACCTGGCCAAGCGACACCAGCAGCTGCTGATCACGGCGCTGCGCGACACCCGGGTGGCGGTCACGGGACGGGGCCCCTTCGGCGAGGAATTCGTGACGGCGGGCGGCATTCCCTTGGGGGAGGTGAATCTCGCGACGATGGAGAGCCGCCAGCACGCCGGCCTCTACCTGGTGGGTGAACTGCTGGATGTGGATGGCGTGACCGGGGGATTCAACTTTCAGCACTGCTGGAGCAGTGGTTGGCTGGCCGGTCAGGCTCTGGCAACTGAATAACCCCCAGCACTATTTGATATTTTCAAAAACGGCAAACATGGGCATATACATTGCCAGAAGAATGGAGCCAACGATTCCGCCCACTAGCACGATCATGGCTGGCTCCAACATCGAGGTGAGGGCTTTGACAATGGCTTCCACTTCGTCTTCGTAGAAGTCGGCAACCTTGGAGAGCATGGCATCCATCTCGCCCGTTTCTTCGCCGATCGAGAGCATGCTGATTGACATATCTGGAAAGACATTCATGCGTCCGAGGGCCACGCTCAATGGAATGCCCTGGAGAACATCTTCGCGACTGTTGGTGATCGCGTCTGAAATGATGGAGTTGTTGGTGATTTCTCGCACAATGTCCAGCGACATCAAAATCGGGACACCAGCTCGGGTTAGGGAGCTGAAGGTTCGGCAGAATTGAGCTGTGGCTGTCTTTTGAATCAGTTCGCCAAACAGAGGAAGTTTGAGAATGATGGCATCCACCCGGCGACGGCCAATGGGAGTGGCATAGAATTTGCTGAAGAGATAGACGAAAACAATCAGACCGAGCCCTAGGTAGAGCGAAAAGGTTGAGCGCAGAAGACTGCTGAGATCCACCATCATTTGGGTGAACCAAGGCAGATCGGCGCCCAGGCTGTCAAAAATCTCAGCGAAGGTAGGAACGAGGAAGATTGTCATTCCTAGAAAAACTGCAACAGCGATGACAAGCACTGCCACCGGGTAGCCCAGGGCGCCTTTGATCTGGTTCTGCAACTTGGCGTTGTCCTCCAGCAGCTTGGCCAGCCGCCTGAGCGATTCATCAAGGACGCCACCGGCCTCACCGGCTTCCACCATGGCGATGCTCAGCTTGTCGAACACCTTGGGCCAACGGCGCAGCGCTTCACCCAACGACATTCCTTGGTTTACTTCTAGACTGACCGACTGGAGGGCACGTTTGAACAGCGGCATCTTCTGCTGGGATGCCATCAGGTCGATGCTGCGCACAATCGGTACCCCGGCATTGACGAGGGCGGCCATCTTGCTGGCAAATACAGCTTTCTCCTTGATGCCGGGCTTGGCCTCCAGCAGTTCATTCAGCTTGGAAAACCTCAGCTTGTTGTTCAGTTGGGCAGCTGCACTTGAGCTGGTGGCGGTCGCATTTGGTTTGACTTTGATTTCGGTGGCTCGAATGCCCCGCAGGCGCAGGCTGCGTTTGGCCTGGATTGGATCGGCTGCCTCAACGTCGATCAGCGCCGACTTGCCCTGGGGATTGATGTAGGTGGCGATGAATGTGGCCATGGCTCTGGGGGTGGCCGAAGATCAGCTCAGTTGGGCCACGAGGCGTTTGAGTTCCTCGGGCCGAGAGGTTTTCAGCAGGGCTTCGTCCATGGTCACCTGGTTGCTGAGCACCAGATCGCCCAGGGCTTTTTCAAGGGTTTGCATGGAGAGCTGGCCACCGGTCTGGATCTGGGAGTAGAGCTGAGCCGTTTTGCCCTCCCGAATCAGGTTGGCGGTGGCCGGCGTGTTGATCATGATTTCCTGGGCCATCACCCGTCCAAATTGACCAGGACTTGGGTTGTGGCGTTTGCAGAGGGTCTGGGCGAACACGGCCACGAGGCTGCTGCTCAGCTGGACGCGAATCTGGGTCTGCTGGCTGGGTGGAAAGACGTCCACCATGCGATCGACCGTTTGGGCTGCGGAACTGGTGTGCAGGGTGCCGAACACCAGGTGACCGGTTTCTGCCGCTGTGATGGCTAGCTGGATGGTTTCCAGATCGCGCAGTTCTCCCACAAGGATTACATCCGGATCTTCCCGCAGGGCGGCTTTAAGGGCGTTGGCAAAGCTACGGGTGTCGTCATTGAGTTGACGCTGGTGGATCACACTCTTGACAGGTTTGTAGGTAAATTCGATCGGATCTTCTATGGTGAGGATGTGTTCAGCACGTGTTTGGTTGATGTGCTCCAGAATGGCAGCCAGGGTCGTTGTTTTGCCTGAGCCGGTGGGTCCGGTAACAAGAATTAGCCCCTTTGGCATGTGACTCATTTCCTCAACAATTGGAGGCAGACCGAGGTTTTCCAGGGTGGGTACGCTGTTGCCGAGAGCTCTCAGGCAGGCAGCATAGGTCCCCCGCTGGCGATACACATTGACCCGGAATCGTGCGACCCCTTTGAGACCGTAGGCGCAGTCCAGTTCCCAGGTTTGCTCGAGTTGTTTGCGCTGGGCATTGTTGAGCATCGAGAAGATCAGCTTGTTGCAATCTTCTTCAGCTAATGGTTCATCCTGTAGGGCCCTGAGTTGACCATTGAAACGCCCGTAGGGTGGCACCCCGGCGCTGATGTGGAGATCACTGCCACCATCTCTCACCAGTTGGCTCATCAGGTCTTCGATCATCACGGCCATGGGGCGTTCAGCGGCTGGTCAGACAGTAGGGACATTCAAGCCATTCATCCTGCAGTCCTGCACCGCAGCAGTTGCAGGTGAGCGTGCTGAGCGAGCGAGACCGACGTTCTGATTCGAGCCCGGAGTCGGTCAACAGCATGCGCTCAACTTCCGTCAACGTTGTGAGACCTTCTCGGACGAGTTGGAGTCCATAGCCTAAAAGGGTTTTCATGCCGCCTTCCAGGGCCATCCGGCGGATCACATCTGTGGTTTCCCGTTTGGCCACAGCCGCAGCGAGCGTGTCGTTCATTCGTAGAACTTCGTAGACACCGACGCGCCCCTTGTAACCAGACCCGTTGCAGGTTGGGCAGCACCCCTCCTGGCTGTTCTGCTGGGTGTTTGCCCGAAAGAAGTTCACATTCGTTTCGTGGCTGCTCAAGAGGCCAAAACGGCCGAGATCTTCATGGCTGGGCTTGTAAGGTATGCGGCAATCGGGGCACACGCGTCGTACCAGCCGCTGGGAGACGATGCCCAGCAGCGAGGCGCTCACCATGAAGGGCTCCACGCCCATTTCGTCCAGTCTGGCGATAGCACTGGCCGTGTCGTTGCAGTGCAGAGTGGTCATCACCAGGTGGCCGGTGAGTGCGGCTTCAATCGCGGTTTTTGCTGTCTCTAAGTCGCGCGTTTCTCCCACCAAGAGCACGTCCGGGTCTTGACGCATGAAGGCACGTAGGGCTGTGCTGAAGTCGAGGCCCTTTTCGCGGTTGACCTGGGTTTGGGTGATGCCGTGGAGGGTGTATTCGATCGGGTCTTCAACGGTGGAGATGTTGATGCCGGGGTCGTTGCGTTCCGACAGCAGGGCGTAGAGCGTGGTCGATTTGCCCGAGCCGGTTGGACCCGTGACCAAAAGCATCCCGTAGGGCTTGGAACCCAAGTCCCGCACGATTTTTCGGGCTTCTGAGTCGGTGATGAGCGTATCCAGGCCCAGTTGGGTGGCGCCGCTGTCGAGCAGCCGCATGCAGATCTTTTCGCCGTTGCGGCTGGGCAACGTGCTCACCCGGAATTCCATTTTGCGGCCCCGAAACAGGCGTCGGACCCGGCCGTCTTGGGGCAAGCGCCGTTCGGCGATGTCCAAGTCAGCCATGATCTTGATTCTTGAGGTCACGGCCGGCGTCAGGCTCTTCGGCAGATCGTCAAACTGCTTCTGCAGCACCCCGTCAAGGCGAAAGCGGATCTCCAGGGAGTTTTCCTGGGGTTCCACATGTATGTCACTGGCTCCCGAAGTCAGCGCCTCGATCAGAATCCGGTCCACCAAGCTGATGATGGGGGAGGCGTTCGCGCTCGCTGTCGCGGTGTCGTCGATTTCGAGGTTTTCGATAGCGGCGGTCTCCTGGAGATCGCCGTCCGATGCACCGGGGATGTCCAGATCCTGGGTGAGGGATCGGGGGGTGCTGGAGGTCGAGGTGGGCTTGGGTTGGGGGGGTCTGGCGTGGAGAACTGCGGTCAGGTTGCTGGCCAAGGCCAGCTGGAGATCGGCGCCAAACCCCGCCCGTTGCAGTTCCTCGCGCAGCTCCTGGCGCTGCTGGGGGGTCCAGTGGCTGGGAACAGCCACGACCAGCCGACCATCGGACTCGTGGAGGGGTAGGGCGCCCAGCTCGCGCCAGCGATCGGTGCACAGTCCCTTGCCGCTCAGAAGCAGGTCTTGGCCGACAGCTTGCAGCTGGATGTCCTGCAGCACTGGTTCGCCCATCAGCAGTTCCACCTCCAGGCGTTGCTGCTCCTCGCTGGCGGCTTCAGGAACAGGACGCGAGGGTGTGAGAGTCATGGCGTCAGAAGGTGCGGGCTTCCGCCGCTTGTGGGAGGTGGGCCCTGAGCTTCAACATGTCTAGAAACAAAGTCTGACCATGTCAGCCATGAGCGGGGACACCTCGATGAGCGGTGATAGCAATCCGGGAGCCGAGGTCTCCCATCCCGGCGAATCCATCGAGACCCCGCCCAGCCCGGGGAGTGCCTCAGAACAGGCCGTGGACGCTGATCAGACTGATGGAGCTGAGGCCACTGGTTTGGACCGGGCCGCCCAGCTCGAGGTCCAGCTGGCAACACTGAAGACCGAGCACGAGGCCCTCAATGGCCAGTACATGCGGCTGGCGGCCGACTTTGACAACTTCCGCAAGCGTCAGAGCCGTGACAGCGAGGACCTGCGCCTGCAGATCACCTGTTCAACGCTCGGCGAAATCCTGCCGGTGGTCGACAACTTCGATCGAGCCCGTCAGCAGCTCAACCCCCAGCATGAGGAGGCCCAAAGCCTGCACCGCAGCTACCAGGGCCTCTACAAGCAGTTGGTGGATGTGTTCAAGCTGCTCGGCGTCTCGCCGATGCGGGTGGAGGGTGAGCCCTTCGACCCCAGCCTGCACGAAGCGGTGCTGCGCGAACCGAGCGACGCCCACCCGGAAGATGTGGTGATCGAGGAGTTGCAGCGTGGTTACCACCTCAATGGCCGGGTGCTGCGGCATGCCCTGGTCAAGGTGTCGATGGGCCCTGGTCCGGCCGATGCTGGTGCAGCGACCGTTTCGGAGAGCGGCCCGGTTGAGGAGCAAGGCGGCTGATGGCCGACTACTACGACCTGCTGGGCATCGCCCGCGATGCTGATCCCGACACCCTCAAGCGGGCTTACCGGCGTCTGGCGCGTCAGTACCACCCGGATGTCAACAAGGATCCGGGCGCTGAGGACAAATTCAAGGAGATCGGCCGGGCCTATGAGGTGCTGAGCGATCCCCAGACCCGCGCTCGCTACGACCAGTTTGGTGAGGCGGGCCTGGGCGGCGGCGGTGGCATGCCCGACATGGGCGACATGGGCGGCTTCGCCGATCTGTTTGAAACCTTTTTCAGCGGTTTTGGCGGTGCCTCCCCCGGTGCGTCGGGCCCCCGGCGCCGAGGGCCCCGGCAGGGCGACGACCTGCGCCTCGATCTCAGCATCAGCTTCCAGGAGGCCGTGTTCGGCATCGAGAAGGAGGTGCAGATCCGCCATCTCGAAACCTGCACCACCTGCCAGGGCTCCGGTGCGAAGGCGGGCAGCGGTCCCACCAGCTGCGGCACCTGCGGTGGCGCCGGTCAGGTGCGGCGCGCCACCCGCACTCCCTTCGGCAGCTTCACCCAGGTGGCGGCCTGTCCCACCTGTGAAGGCTCAGGTCAGGTGATCGCCGACCCCTGCAGCGCCTGCGGCGGCCAGGGGCTCCAGCAGGTGCGCAAGAAGCTGCGGATCAACATCCCCGCCGGCGTCGATTCGGGCACACGGCTGCGGGTCGCCAATGAAGGCAACGCCGGCCAGCGGGGTGGCCCGGCCGGCGATCTGTATGTGTTCCTGAGTGTGCAGTCGGCCTCCGGCTTGCGCCGCGATGGCATCCACATCCACTCCGAGGTCACCCTCAATTACCTCCAGGCCATCCTGGGCGACACCATCGAGGTGACCACGGTCGATGGCCAGGAGCAACTGGAGATTCCAGCCGGCACCCAGCCTGGCGCCGTGCTCACCCTGCAGGGCAAGGGGGTGCCCAAGCTCGGCAATCCCGTGGCCCGCGGCAACCATCTGGTGAGCATCAAGGTGCAGTTGCCCACCAAGCTCAACAGCGAGGAACGGGAGTTGCTGGAGCAGCTGGCCGGGCACCACACCAGCAAGGGTCAGAAACACCCCCACAAGAGTGGCCTGTTTGGAGGCTTGTTCGGTTGACGCCGGGGTGCGCTGATGACGAAACGGCCGCCCAGCTCGACCTGCGGGGCACCCCCTGCCCGCTCAACTTCATTCGCACCAAGCTCACCCTGGAGCAGGTTGCCCCTGGCAGCTGGCTCCAGGTGGATCTCGAAGCCGGCGAGCCCCAGCAGCTGGTGACCCAGGGCTTGGAGAGTGCCGGCCACGTGGTTGACTCCCAGCCCCATCCGGACCAGGACGGGGCGGTGCGGCTGCTGATCCGGCGCCATGGGGGCTGAACCTGGGCACAGCGAACCCGGGTTGGTGGTGGCCCTGCTGGCCAATTACTGCTGGGTCGAGCTGGAGCGAGCGGGCCCGAGTGGCGTAAGCCGGTTGCTGTGCACCCGCCGCACCCGGCTGGGCAAGAGTGGCCAGACCATCGCCGTGGGCGATCGGGTTCGGGTTGACGGCATCGATTGGTCGGCAGGCCGTGGGGCCGTGGCGGCCCTGGAGCCCCGCAACGGCCTGTTGGAGCGGCCCGCGGTGGCCAATGTGGCGCGGGTGGTGGTGGTGGTGGCCTTGGCTGAGCCCGCGCTCGACCCCCTGCAACTCACCCGCTTCCTGCTCACCGCCGAGGCCACGGGCCGGCCGGTGGTGTTGGTGTTCTCCAAGGCCGATCTGGTGCCCCCTGATGTGGCCGACGACTGGTGCCAACGGGCCAGCGCCTGGGGTTACGAGGCCCTGGCGGTGTCCACCCGCACCGGCCAGGGCCTGGAGCGGCTGCAGCAGCGGCTGGCCCAGCCGGGCATTTCCGTGTTCTGTGGCCCCTCCGGGGTGGGCAAAAGCAGCGTGCTCAACGGGCTTTGCCCGGAGTTGGGTCTGCGGGTGGCGGCGGTATCGGGGCGGCTGCAGCGGGGGCGGCATACCACCCGCCATGTGGAGCTCTTCCCCCTGGCGCCCGGGGCCCTGTTGGCCGATACGCCCGGCTTCAACCGTCCGTGCCTACCCGCTGATCCCGCCGCCCTGGGGGCCTTGTTCCCAGAGATCCGGCAGCGGCTCCGTTCCACGTCCTGTCGGTTCAGCAACTGCCTGCACCAGGGTGATCCGGGCTGTGCCGTGGGCTGCGACTGGGAGCGGTACGGGTTGTATGGCCAATGCCTGGCCGATCTGGTGCTGGAGGGCGAGCGGGCCGGCCGCAGCCAGGGCCGGTCCGTGGAGCCCGGTCTGCGTCGTCGCGGGCAGGGGTTGGAGCCGCGCTTGGCTCCAGGCTTGCGTCAGTTTTCCCGGCGTCGTCAGCGCCAGCAACTGCTCGACGGGGAATCAGACCAGGAATCAGACCACGAATCAGACGGGGAATCTGGTGCCGAAGACGGTGCAGACCCCAGCGGCGAGCTCAGCCCCCCAGACCCGGCAAATTGAGATTGAGACCGCCGGTGAGCTCTTCCATCCGGCCCTTCATGGTGCCGGTGGAGAGCTCATAGGCCGCCTTCAGGGCTTCGAGCACAGCGGCCTCGCTGGCTGCGGCCCCTTCGGCCACCAGCTCCGGCGCCAGCTGCACCCGCAGGGGCTGCTGGTTGCCGGAGAGCCAGACGCTGGCTCGGCCATCGCTGCTGCGGCCTTCCAGTTCCATGCCATCGAGCTCCTCCTGGAGCTTCTGGGCGTTCTGCTGGAGTTCCTGGGCCTTCTTGAAGGCCTCGGTCAGCTGACCGAAGTTGGGGAGTCCGAAGCCAGCCATGCCAAGGGAGGTGTTTGTTGCAGGCTAAGGGTCGGCTAGGGGGCTGGCTGGAAGCCCAGCCGTTTCACTTCCGGGTGAAGGGCGATGCCGTGGCTGGCCATCACCCGATGTTGCACCTCCAGGATCAGGGCATCGATGTCGGCGGCGGTGGCCTGGCCCGTGTTGACGATGAAATTGGCATGGATCGGCGACACCTGGGCCTCACCGATTTGCAGCCCCTTGAGCCCCAGCTCCTCGATCAGGCGCCCGGCTTTGTGCGGTTCTGGGTTGCGAAACACACTGCCGCAACTGGGTTGCTGGTAGGGCTGGGTGCTGGTGCGGCTGTGCAGGTTGGCGCTGGTGCGCGCCGTGATCGCCACGGGATCGTGGCCGGGCTCCAGCTGGAAGCAGGCCGACAGCACGATCCAGGATTCGGCCTGGAGGCGGCTGTGGCGGTAGGCGAACGCCAGCTCGTCGGCCGGCAGTTCGAAGGGCGTTTCGGGTTGGGCGGGATCCAGTACGCGTACCGTCCGCAGCCAGTCGGCGGTGCAGCCACCCTGGGCTCCCGCATTCATCACCACAGCCCCCCCCACGGTGCCGGGGATGCCCACGGCCCACTCCAGCCCGCTGAGCCCCAGGCGGGCTGCCTTGCGCGCCAGGCTGGGAATCGGCTCGCCGGCCTCCGCCTCCACCAGGCCGCTGCTGGCCTCAAGCCGGCTGCCTTGCAGGCGGCGGTTGCAGAGGGTGAGGCCCGGCAGCCCGGCATCGGCGATCAGCAGGTTGGAGCCGGCGCCGATGCAACGCAGGGGCAGGCCCTGGATCTGGGCCCAGGTCGCCAGAGCGATCAGCTCGTCCTGGGTGCCAGGTTCGGCGAACCACTCGGCCGGGCCCCCCACTTTCCAGGTGGTGAAGGCGTGCAGCGCCACGGCCTGGCGCAGCGCGGGAGGGCAGCTGGAGGCCGCAACCATGGGGTCAGGCCGCCAGGGCGGTGTCCGCGTCGGCCGTGCTGCCATGAGCACCTGGTTGCCATTGGCCGAGGCGATCCCAGAGGCTGTTGACATCGCCTGCCCCCATCGCCAGCACCAGGTCGCCCTCGCGGCTGGCGCTGGCCAGCTGGGCTGCCAGTTCCTCGAGGCTGCCGGCCACTTGAACCGGCAGCTGCGGCGCCCGTTTGCGCACAGCGTCAGCCACCGCCGCGCTGCTGATGCCCGGGATCGGGGCCTCACCGGCCGCGTAGAGGGGCGCGATCAGCACGGAATCGGCCTCGCTGAGGGCCGCGGCGAAGCCCTCCAGAAACTGGGCTGTGCGGCTGTAGCGATGGGGCTGAAACACCGCCACCACACGCCGAGGCGCCACTGGCAGGGAGCTGCATCCGCTCGTCACCATCAGGCGGGCCATGGCCAGGGTGGCCGCCACTTCGCTGGGATGGTGGGCATAGTCGTCGACCACCAGCCGGCCTTCCCAGAGCCCGCGGAAATCAAAGCGACGCCCGGGGGTTTTCAGGGCGGCGACGGCCTGGCGCAGCTCGGCAAACGACACCCCCTCCAGCCGGCAGGCGGCCATGGCGGCGACAGCATTGCTGAGGTTGTGGCGGCCGGGCAGGGGCAGCTCGAAGCAGCCCACCGCGACGCCGTCTTCGTAGAAGTCGGCCACGGTGCCGTCCCCACGCTCTTCGCGGGCAATCGCGGCAAACGAGACCCCTTCAGACGTTTCGATCGACCACCAGTGCGCCGGTTTGAACCGTTCCCGCAGGATCGGACAGTCCCGGTTGGCCAGCAGTCGCTCGGTGTTGCCGGCAAACCGCTGCAGGGTATGGATCAGGGCCTCGAGGTCGGGGTAGTGGTCGGTGTGATCAAGCTCAACGTTGGTGAGCACGCCCAGGGAGGCGCGGAATTTCACCAGCGATCCATCTGATTCATCAGCTTCGGCCACCAGCAGGCGCCCTTGCCCATGGCGGCCATTGCTGCTGAAGGCGGGCACGATGCCACCGATCACGGCGGTGGGGTCGTGGTGGGTGGCGGCCAACAGCGTGGCCACCAGAGAGCTGGTGGTGGTTTTGCCATGGCTGCCAGCCACGGCGATCGAAGCCTGGCTGTTGATCAGGGCGGCCAGCACATCGGAGCGATGGCAGATGGCCAGCCCCACGCGACGGGCTTCGACCAGCTCCGGATTGGTCTCCGGAACGGCGGAGCTGATCACCACCCGGGGAGCGACGGAGGTGCCGCTGCGGATTGCAGCCACGGTGGCGGCGCTCTGCTCGAGGAACACCCGCACGCCCAGCCGGCGCAGGCGGTCGAGCACGGCGTGATCGCGGGGATCCGAGCCGCTTACCGCATAGCCCCGTTCCGCCAGGATCCCAGCCAGGGCCGACATGCCGATGCCGCCAACCCCGATGAAATGAAGCGGCTGGTGGCGATCGAGCAGGGGTGCCAAGGGCAACTCCGGTTCAGGGCTTCGGTGAGCACGAAACTAAGCCGACAACGGCCCGTAAACCTTTACGAGATGCTGCGCGTCTGTGCATGGTCCGTCGTGAACGCCCCGTTTGCAAGAGGGGAGAGCGGATCAATTTCTGTATGATCTGCAGCCAAAACCACCTTCGCTAGCGGCTTTTGCCGTTTTCGGCCATGACTTTGCGCGTTGCGATCAATGGATTTGGCCGGATCGGTCGCAACTTCACGCGCTGCTGGCTGAGCCGTGGGGCCAATACCGGCATCGAACTAGTGGGCATCAATGGCTCCGGTGACACCAACACCAACGCCCACCTGCTCAAGTACGACTCGATGCTGGGCCCCCTGCGGGGCGTTGACGTCACCACGACCCAAGACACGATCGTTGTCAACGGCAAGACGATCAAAACCTTCTACGACCGCAACCCTGCCAACCTTCCTTGGAAGGAATGGGGCGTCGATCTGGTGATCGAGTCCACCGGCGTGTTCAACGACGATGTGGGAGCCAGCAAGCACTTTGAAGCTGGTGCCAAGAAGGTGATTCTCACGGCTCCCGGTAAGGGAGCCAAAGTCGGCACTTTTGTTGTCGGCGTCAACGCTGATCAATACCGCCACGAAGACTGGGACATCCTCAGCAATGCCAGCTGTACCACCAACTGCATGGCTCCCGTCATCAAGGTGCTGGACCAGGAGTTCGGCATCATCAAGGGCACGATGACCACCACCCACAGCTATACCGGCGACCAACGCATTTTGGATGCGGCCCACCGCGACCTGCGCCGTGCCCGTGCTGCTGCGGTGAACATCGTGCCCACCAGCACCGGGGCCGCCCAGGCTGTGGCGTTGGTCTACCCGCCGATCAAGGGCAAGCTCAGCGGCATTGCCATGCGGGTGCCAACCCCCAACGTGTCGGTGGTCGACATGGTGCTCGATATCAGCCGCGACACCACCAAGGATGAAGTGAACGCTGTGCTCAAGGCGGCATCGGAAACGTCCATGAAGGGCATCATCAAGTACTGCGATCTGCCCCTGGTGTCAAGCGACCACGGTGGCACTGATGAATCCACGATCATCGATTCTCTTCTCACCCTGGTGATGGGCGGCAATATGGTCAAAGTCATCGCCTGGTATGACAACGAATGGGGTTACAGCCAGCGCGTTGTCGATCTCGCCGAAATCGTTGCCAAGAACTGGAAGTGAGTTGAGCCGATCAGCTCTGGTTCAAAGCCGCCCCACAGGGCGGGTTTTTCATGCCCGTTCGTTTCAGCCTTGGGGCTTGAGGTTTTCGCCACCTGCCAGCACCCGAGCTTTGACGATCCCGTCATCGGCGGTGAGTTCCTCGAGCACGTCAAAGCCATCCACCACATAGCCAAAGGCGGCGTAGCGGCCATCGATCAGATTGAGGCCGGCGGGGGTCAGTTCCGGTTCGAACAGAAACAGGAAGAACTGGGAGGAACCATCGTCGAGCACTTCGTCGGAGTGGGCCCAACCGAGGGTGCCCTTGGTCGAGAAGGGCAGCTCCGGGGCAGCCTTGAACAGGCCCAGGTCTTCGAAGGTCTCGTTGTAGAAGGGCGCCGGCTGACCGGGAACCTTGATCTCCAAGGGGACTCGGCGCTCGGATTTGGTGTTGGGGTCGATGAATCCGTCTTCCGGGCCGGCTGGATCACCGGTTTGCAGCACGTAAAAGTCTTCGGCGCGGATGAAGGGCAGGCCGTCGTAGAAGCCGCGCTGCACCAGATCCACGAAGGCGCCGGCGGTCAGGGGCGCGTTGTAGCCGTCCACCACGGTGGTGAGGTCGCCCTTGGTGGTGGTGAGCTGCACGGTGGCCCGGCCCAGCAGCCGCGGCAGACCAGCAAATTCGGCTGGAATCTCAAAGGGGAAGGGGCCCACCAGCAGGTCTTCCGCGTCCCCTATCGTGGCGAGGGCATCGCGGCGGGCGGCCAGGAAGGGATCGCGTTCCTGCTGTTCGGCGGCCGCGGCGAGCACCTGCAGCTGGTCTTCCAGCTGGTCGAGCAGGGTGGCGGCCTGGGGTCTGGTGTCGTTGGAGAAGCCCTCCAGGATGGCGGCCTTGCGGGTGCCGAGCAGGGAGCCGCAGCGCCGCACCGTGCTGTTCAGGGCTGGCCAGCGCTTGGCCCGGAGGTCGTCGCTGGTGCTCTCCAGCCGGTGCTGGAGATCCTGCAGGTCGGGGGCCTGGATCGGCAGGGCATTGCGCAGCAAAGCCGCCGGATCGGTGACGGCATTGCCCTGGGGCAGGGCTGCCCAGGCGGCGGGGGCTGACAGCGTCAGGAGCACCATCAGGCTGATCAGGCCGGCCCATAGAGGCGCCCATCCGGACCGATGCGTCCACCCGGATTGGCGCCGTGCCATGGCAATGCTGTGTTGTTGAGCGGACTTTGGCACAACTCTCCAGCCCTCGGGATGCCCGGCCCGGCGTCGGGCCCGCTCTGGTAGCCAGCCGTACAATCGCTCAGATCTGAACTGCCGGAATGATCTCCAGCAACGACTTTCGCACTGGTACTTCAATTGAGCTGGATGGCCAGGTCTGGAGGGTCGTTGAGTTTTTGCACGTGAAGCCCGGCAAGGGATCGGCTTTCGTGCGCACCAAGCTCAAGGCGGTGCAGAGCGGCAACGTTGTGGAAAAGACCTTCCGGGCGGGCGAGATGCTGCCCCAGGCCGTGCTCGAGAAGAGCACCCTCCAGCACACCTACATGGAGGGCGACGACTACGTGTTCATGGACATGGGCACCTATGAGGAAACCCGGCTCACCGCCAAGCAAATCGGTGACAGCCGCAAGTACCTCAAAGAGGGCATGGAGGTGAACGTGGTGGCGTGGAACGGCAAGCCTCTCGAGGTGGAGCTTCCCAACTCGGTGGTGCTCGAGATCACCCAGACCGATCCAGGCGTCAAGGGCGACACCGCCACCGGCGGTACCAAGCCCGCCATTGTCGAAACCGGAGCTCAGGTGATGGTGCCCCTGTTCCTCTCGATCGGCGAGAAGATCAAGATCGACACGCGCACCGACAGCTACCTCGGTCGGGAGAACTGATCGCCATGCAGCTCAACCAAGACCAGCTACACCAGCTCCTGGCCCTTCTGGGAGACAGTGACATCCAGGAATTAAAGCTCGAGGGCGACGATTTCCGTCTGGAGGTGCGTCGCAATCTCCCCGGCGTGGCACCGGCGGCGGTGGTTCAGGCCGCAGCGGCTCCTCCCCAAGCGATGTCACTGCCCGCGGCCGCTCCCCTGCCCGCCACCCCTTCAGCCCCGCCTCCGCCCGCCGCGGCCAGCCGCGGCGATCTGCTGGAGGTCACGGCTCCGATGGTGGCGACGTTCTATCGGGCCGCGGCTCCTGGCGAGCCTCCGTTCGTGGAGGTGGGTGCTCGCATCAAGGTGGGCCAAACCGTCTGCATCCTCGAGGCGATGAAGCTCATGAACGAGCTCGAGTCGGAGGTGGGTGGCGAGGTTGTCGAAATCCTGGTGGAAAACGGCACCCCAGTGGAATTTGGACAGGTGCTGATGCGGGTGCGGCCGGCCTGATCGGTTGCGCTTAAATCCTCAGCCCAGATCCCGGGCCGTGCGCAGGGCTGCCGTCATGCTGTCGGCCCGGGCCAGGCCCTGGCCGGCGATGGCGAAGCCGGTGCCGTGATCCGGCGAGGTCCGCAGAAATGGCAGGCCCAGGGTGGTGTTCACCGCCGCATCAAAGGCCAGCAGCTTCACCGGAATCAGGCCTTGGTCGTGATACAGCGCCAGGTACCCATCCGGTCCCGAGCCTGAGCCCCTCCAGGCGCTTGCTGCGCTGAGCCAGCAGGTGTCGGGCGGCAGCGGCCCCTCCAGCCGCACCTGGGGATGCCGCTGGCGCCAGGCGTCCAGGGCCGCTTCCAGCCAGGTGGATTCTTCGCCGCCCAGTTGACCCACCTCCCCCGCATGGGGATTAAGCCCGGCCACCACCAGGTGGGGGGAGGCGCTGAAGCGCTGGCAGAAGGCCAGCAGGGCATCGAGCTTGCGCTGCACCAGGGCTGCATTGAGCTGCAGGGGCACGGCGGCCAGGGGGATGTGGGTGGTGGCCAGCAGGGTGTTCAGGCGCCACTGGCCTACGGGCGCCAGGGCGGTGAACAGCATCGAGGCCTCCGGGCTGCCCGTCAGTTCGGCCAGCCGCTCGGTCTGGCCTGGGTAGGTGTGACCCGCGGCGTGCCAGCTGGCCTTGGCGATCGGCGCGGTGACCAGGGCCTGGCAGCGACCGCTTTGCACCAGCTCGACGGCGTCGGTGAGCCAGGCGAAGCTGGCGTCTCCGCAGGCCGGCGTGCTGAGGCCAGGCCGGCAGGCCTCCGCCAGGGGCCTGTCGATGATCTCGAGCTCAGCGGGATCCCGCAGCGGTTCGAGGCCGTTGCTGGCAGCTGCGTGGCGGCGCAATTGCTGGTAGCTGGTTTCCAGCCAGCGGCGACAGCCCACCAGCAGGGGCTGGCGGGCCTCGGCTGAGCACCATTCAGGATGGGCCAGGGCTTTGAGGGTCACCTCGGCGCCGATGCCGGCGGGATCCCCCAAGGCAATGGCCAGCCGGACGGGCCTGGGGTTGGATGGGGCCTGGCTGCTGGTGGACGAGCCCATGCTGCGCTGGTTGGTGCTGGGGGGGTTGGTGCTGGGTCTGGGGACGGGATTCAGCAAGGGCTGGCTTGAGCTGCGCTGGGGTCGCTTGCTGGGCGACCTGGGCTTGCCCTATGTGGCGGATCCTGGTGATCTGGGGGACTGCCCGCCCCCCCGGCCTTCAGCCGCTCCTGCCGCCCCTTCCTCGGCCAGGCAGGCTCGGTAGCCCTCCCGGTAGCTGGGGTAGCGCAGCACGTAGCCGAGGCTCTGGCGCAGCAGCTGGTTGCTGGCTCTCCGGTTTTCGGCCCAGAAGCTGCGGGCCATGGGGCTCATGCTGGCGGCAATGGTGTCGTAGCGCTCCATCGGCGGCAGGGTTTGCCCCAGCAGGTGGGCGGCGTAGCCCAGGGTCTCGCTGGAGGGGCAGGGGCAGTCGTCGGCCACGTTGACCACAGGCGGGCGTTGCTCCAGCGGCAGGTTGAGGCAATGCAGCAGGCAGCCGACGATGTCATCCACGTGCACGCGCGAAAACACCTGGCCGGGCTTGTGGATCAGGCGGCTCTGGCCGGCCCGTAGGGCCGCAAACGGCGAGCGGCCGGGGCCGTAGATCGCCGGCAAGCGGAACAGCTGCACAGGCAGCCCACTGGCCAACCAGGCCTGCTCCGCCTCGAGGCGGAGCAGGCTGCGGCCGGCTCGGGCGGGGGTGGGGGCGGTTTCGTCCACCCAGGCCCCGCCGGTGTTGCCATAGACGCCGGTGGTGGAGAGGTAGCCCAGCCACTGCAGTGGCAGCTCCCGCAGCATCGGCCCCAGCAGCCGCAGCACCGGATCGCCCAAGCCCGGCTCCGGGGGCACCGACACCACCACGTCGGTGGTGTCGGCCAGGGCTGCGGCTGGCGGCAGGACGAGCGCTTCGGGATCGCTGTTGAAGGGGAGCCAGGCCAGGCCGCCCGCGTCTGGGCGCGGTTGACGGCTGGTCAGCTTGACCGCCATGCCCTGCTGGCGGGCTGCCCTGGCGAGACGCACACCGGTGTAGCCACCGCCAATCACCAGCAACCGCCGCTCGGACTTGACAAGCTCCCGCGTCATGAGTACATCTGTATCAACGCTTTGCAATGCTCGCCATGACAGCTTCTCTCGCTCCCACTTCTCTGACTCCGGCTTCCCTCTCCCGTCCCCGCATCGCCCGGGTCTCCCGTTCCCTGCGCAGCCAGTCTGGGCCGTTGTCCGCCTCCCCGTCGCGTCCTGCTGCTTCGGGTGTCATGGTCCCGGCGGCCCTGGCCGCGGTGTTGCTGGTGGTGGCGGTGGTGCTGGCCCCCGAGCGGCCCCAGGATCAGGAAGCCATCTGCCAGCGCCACAACGGGGTGGACGCCTGTCGCGTTTGGTGAGGCCCTGGAGCCGCCTGGGGCTGGTCGGGATGGGCCCACTGCAACAGGCGTAGGGCTAGGCGCAGATCTCCGTCGGTCCAGGCCCGGATGGCCATGGCGCGGCGCGGGTCGTAGAAGGGCTGGCGGCGATACCACTCAAAGGCGTCGGCGTCGCCTTTGTGGCCGTTGCAGGCCAGGCAGGCCGGTACACAGTTTTCGGTCACGCTCAGACCGCCCCGGCTTTGGGGATGCACGTGGTCGATGGATTCCGACCGCTCGCCGCAATAGATGCAGCGTTGGTCGGTGGCGTAATGCAGGGATTGGCGCCAGCGTCTGACGCGCAACTTGGGGCAGAGATCTTCAAGGAAAACCGCATCCCTGGCCTGCATCGGCGCGTCTCGGTTGGCGGCAGTTTGCCCCCAGCGTCTGGGCTGTCAATGTGTCGAGGGTTGCACTTCCGCGGATGCGCTGTCTGCTGCGGTTGGGGGCGACGGGCCAGATCGAGGTGGTCAGTCCCTACGACGCGGTGACCCAGGCCCAGTTGCGGGCGATTCGCCCCCGGGGCGTCTGGTCGGGCCGGCAGCGCTGTTGGCACTTTCCCCTGGAGGCCGCCCCAGCGCTGCAGCGGGTGCTGGCGGGCCGCTTCCCCGTGGAGCCCGAACTGGCCCAGTGGCTGGCCTGGATGGAGCAACCGCTGCCCCCTCTGCCACTCCACCGGCAGCTGGTGGCGGCGGCCGATCTGCAGCGGCCCTTGCCGGATGGTCGTCAGCTGTTTGCCCACCAGCGGGCGGCGGTGCGGTGGTTGCTGGCCCGGCGTGGGGCGGTGCTGGCGGACGCCATGGGCCTCGGCAAGACCCTCTCCGCTCTGGCGGCAGCCCGGGCGATGGTGCGGCTGGCGGATTGCCGCATCCTGGTGATTGCCCCGGTTGGTCTGCATGGCCATTGGCAGAGCGAGGCGGCGGCCCTCGGCCTGCGGCTGGAGCTGCACAGCTGGGCGCGCCTGCCGCAGGCGCTGCCCCCGGCTGGCACCGTGCTGATTGCAGACGAGGCCCATTACGCCCAGAACGGCCAGACCCGACGCAGCCAGGGGCTGTTGCGGTTGGCCCGTCACCCCCGCTTGCGGGCCATCTGGCTGCTGACGGGGACTCCGATGAAAAATGGCCGGCCGGCCCAGCTGTTTCCACTGCTGGCCGCCATCGGCCATCCCCTGGCCCGCGACCAACGGTCCTTCGAGGAGGTGTTCTGTCAGGGCCACTGGCGCGAGCAGGGGGGACGCCGCCTCTGGCAGGCCAGTGGCGCCAGCCATCTCGAGGAGCTGCAGCGGCTGGTTCGGCCCCTGGTGCTGCATCGGCGCAAGCAGGATTGTCTCGATCTGCCCCCCAAGCACCGGCAGCTGTGGCCTGTGGCGTTGGACGACCTCCAGGCCCGTGGCTTTCAACACCGCCTGCAGATCAAGGTGGACGACTACCGCCGCCGAGCAGCTAGCGGTGAGGTGCGCCGCGATGCCGAGGTGTTGGCGGTGCTGACGGCCCTGCGCCAGATCGGCTCCGACTACAAGCTGCCGGCCACCTGCTCGTTGGTGGCGTCGTTGCTGGCCCAGGGCGAGGCGGTGGTGGTGTTCACCGCTTTCGTGGCCACCGCCCAGTTGCTGCATCGCCGTTTCGCCGCCAGTGCACTGCTCACCGGGGCCCTGCCGCCGGCCCAGCGGCAGGCGCAGGTGGATGCCTTTCAACGGGGCGATCACCCCCTGCTGATTGCCACCTATGGCACCGGCGGGCTGGGCTTCACGCTGCATCGGGCCCGGCATGTGGTGTTGGTGGAGCGCCCCTGGACGCCGGGTGATGCGGAGCAGGCCGAAGATCGCTGCCACCGCATCGGCATGGGAGCCGCCCTGACCAGCCACTGGTTGCAGTTGGGGGTGGCCGATCAGTTGGTGGATGGCTTGATCGCCAGCAAGGCCGAGCGCATTGCCCTGTTGTTGCAGCGCCGCCCCCATCAGCTCGAGCGCCGCAATTTGCCGGCCATGGTGCGCGATCTGATCGATCGCTGGTAATGGTTTCAGCGGCCGGGGCGTGGTTCCCGGCAAAGCTCCTGGCGCAAGGTCAGATCGGTGCGCAGCTGGGGGTCGAGGCGGTTGGCCGGCAGCGCGCGGGCCAGGGCTGCCGCCCGGGCGATGTCGGCGCAGGCTGCCACCTCGTTGCCCGCCAGGCTGTGCAGCAAATAGCGGTCGTTCAGCGGGGCGGGGTTGGTTGGGAAGGCGGCCACCACGGCGTCGCAGCGGCGGATCTGCTCGGCCAGCTGGTCGAGCTGCACGGCCTGGAGACAGTCATCGCTGCGCACCTGCCGCTGGGGCAGGGGTTCCTCCGCACAGCCCGTGGCCAGGAGCAGCAGCCCGCTCAGGCCGGCCAGGCTGATGCGCCGCCATGGGTCATGGGCCGACCTATTGCCCGAGTCGATCGCTGCGGGTGACGCCGCTGGGGGCCGTGTTGGTGCTGGCCTCTGGCTTGGGTTCGGGCTTTGTGAACAGGTCACCGAGATACCGGCCGCAGTCGGGAAAGACACTGGGGTTCTGGACCACCGCTTCGGTGATCATCACCGCGGCGTGCTCCGGCGAGGTCTTGAACAGCTTGTCGCTCTGGCGCTTGATCACGGCATAGGCCGCATCCCAGCTCACCTGATGGTTGTTGCCGCTGTTGCGCATGAAGCAATAGATCTGGGCGCCCTTGCCACCGGGCCCGGCGTTGGCGGCAGCGGTGTTGTTTTCCGCTGTCTGGGCCCGAACGGGCAGGCCACCGAGGCCCAGTCCCGCACCACCAAGGGCGCTGATCAGGCCCACGCGGAGCAGGGCCCGGCGCAGCCGAGGACACAGCGGAGAAGACAGGCTCAGAGCCATGGCTGGGGGCAACGTCGAACAACCTGGCCCCAACGTATCGATCGGCCCGGCCTGGGTCGAGCCCTGGAGCAGCAGTCTGGTCTTGGCTTGGTCTTGGCCGTGGCGGCTGGGTGTGTTGTCATCGGTTCCTCTGCTCGTTGCACCGTGGTTTCTGAGTCCGTGTCCTTCCGCATCAGCCGCAACGCTGAAGATCTGGCCCACACCGTGCATGCCCTGTCGCAGCGGTTGGTGAAGTTGGAGCAGCGCCTGGAAGCCCTGGAGCTGCAACTGGATCGCCAGGTCGAACGGGATCCGCAGGAGATCAGCAGTCTCGACAATGTGGAGCGGTTGTTGCTCGACTGCCGCGCTCTGCTCGAGATGGCAGAGCCGGCCGAGGACGTGTCCTACGCGACGGCAGCTTGAACACGGGGGCTGGCCAGCGGTGTCACAATGGGAAGAAAGTGGACATGGCTTACCCCACTGCTTCTCATCCGGGTCCGTCTCACCTTGGCTCCCAGCACGGATCCTCCAGCCGTTTCACCCAAGCTTCTCGCCCTGGATTTCCCCCCTCGTCTGGTGAGGGAGAGCATCAGTTGGAGAAACTAGAATTTGCCCTGGCTGTGGCCCTCACCCGCGGCGATCTTCAGCGCTCCCAGGCTCTGAGAGATCAAATTGCGGCATTGGGTGGCAATCAGGAAGAGCCCGGTACGTGATGGCTGATCCCGTGGCCTGAGAGCCCATCCAGGCCACGGTTTTGGGGTTCGCCCTTCTTGGCGACAACTTTTGACAGCAGGCGTTGCGATGACAGCTATTTTTTCCGCGCCCATGCGATCGCCATCGGCAGCTCCCATTCCTGACGAGCGTCGCGGCCAGCTGAAGCAAGCCATTCGAGACAATGAGGCCCGGGCTCAGCTCGCGGCTGAACAGGGGGATCTGGCTCAGTCTGCGCGCTTCATTTTGGCGGCTTTGGACGGTGAACGCCGCATGGCATCAACGGGTCCCCAGGTGCTGCAACTGATCAAGCCCCGGAGCTGAGGTGCTTTGTTGCTTGTATCAGATTGTTGCTTGAATCCGGCGCTATTTCTAACGACTGCGAAATAAAGCTGTTTGCGAACCGAAGCGGGTGACCGGACTCGAACCGGCGACGTTCAGCTTGGGAAGCTGACATTCTACCACTGAATTACACCCGCAGAAGTGAAGTAAAGCCGTTTGGAATTTGCTTCACTTCACCAATGTACCCGGTCAGGACATCAGCCGGCCAGGGCTGCAGCGCAGGCGGCCACGCCAGCGCCTGGTGTGCCCTTGTGCAGGCCCAGATCGGCGAGGGTGGCTTCGATGGCGGCCACGGCGGTGAGCACGTCGCGATCGCACACGAAGCCCAGGTGGCCGATGCGAAACACGTGACCCTTGAGATGGTCCTGGCCGCCGGCCAGCAGGATGTCGAACTTCTCCTTCACGGCCTTGCGCAGGGCCTCGGCGTCGATGCCCTCGGGGGCCACGGCGGTGATGGCGGGGCTGCCCGTGCCCTCAGCGGCGTAGAGGGGCAGGCCGATGGCCTTCATGCCGGCCTGGGCGGCGGCGCGGTGGCGGCTGTGGCGGGCAAAGATCGCCTCCAGTCCCTCGGCCTGCATCATCTCCAGGGCCGCCTCGAGGGCGAAGTAGAGGTTGATGGCGGGCGTGAATGGGTTGCTGTCGGCTTTGGCCGATTTGCGGTACTTGCCCAGATCCAGATAGAACTTCGGCAGGTCGGAGCGCTCGTAGGCGGCCCAGGCGCGCTCGCTCATGGCCACGAAGGCCAGGCCCGGCGGCATCATGTAGCCCTTCTGGGAGCCGGATCCGATCACATCGAGGCCCCAGGCATCCATCGGCACGTTGCAGGCGCCGAGGCTGGTGACGCAGTCGGCAATCGTGAGTGCCGTGCCATGGGCCTTCACGTGCTTGGCGATGGTTTCCAGGTCGTTGATCACGCCCGTGGAGGTTTCCGAGTGGGTGAGGATCACCGCCTTGATCGCCTTGGCCGTGTCGGCCTCCAGGGCAGCGCGGAAGGCCTCGGGATCGAGGGGCTGGCCCCACTCAGCCTTGATCACCTGCACATCCAGGCCATAGGCCTGGGCCACCTTCACCCAACGCTCCCCAAACTTGCCGTTGTCGCCGCAGAGCACCGTGTCGCCCTTGCTCAGCACGTTGATGATCCCGGCTTCCATGGCGGCGGTGCCGCTGCCGGTGATCACCAGCACGTCGCTGCTGGTTTGATGCAGCCACTGCAGCTGCTCGGTGGTGCGCTTGACGATCTTCTGAAAGTCGGCGCTGCGGTGGCCGATCGGGTGGCGGCCCATCGCCTGCAGGACGGTTTCCGGCACCGGGGTTGGGCCAGGGATCATCAGGGTGAGCTTGTCCTGCATGGGTAGGGGGGCGCTGCGGCGGGCGGCGGCGGACCGCACAATCGACCACCATAAAAAACAGTGCTCCCCAGGCCCTTGGCCGAGTCGATCCAACCCCAGAACACCGCCGGGGATTTCACCGGGGGTTACACCGGGGGCTACACCGTGCCGGTGTGGCTCACGGCGGCGGCGAGGGCAGCCCTGCTGACCCTGCGCAGTGAACCCTGGGAGCGGCTCCAGCTGCTCTGGCTTAATCCCGCAGCCGCCCCTGGTGCACCTGGTAGCGAGCCCCGGCACGTGCCGGTGGAGGCGGCTGCCCCCCTGGCGGATGGCTGGGTGCTGGCCATCGCCCGCTGCGATCCCGGCCCTGGCGTGCTCGATCTCACCCGCGACCTGGCCCTGTGGGTGCTGCTGCGTTGGCAGGAGGGGCCCGGCGACTGGCTCACCTTGCGGGCCGGCGCGGGCGTGGGGGTGCTGCAGGCCAGCGGCGAGCCCTGTCTGTCGACCTATGCCCGCCAGTTGCTGGAGGTCAATCTGCGTCCCCTGCTGCCGCCGGGGCGTCGTTTGGAGCTGCAGGTGGTGATTCCCGAGGGCCGCCGTCTGGCGGAGCGCACCAGCAACGCCGCCTTCGGGGTGGTGGAGGGCCTGGCCCTGATCGGCACCCAGGCCGAGGTGCAGCGCAGTGCCGCCCCCGATCAGCTGGAGGCGGCTCTGGCGGCGCTGCGCCAGCGAGCGGCAGCTCCGCAGTTCGCTGGCGATCTGGTGCTGGTGATCGGCGAGAACGGCCTCGATCTGGCCCCGCGACTGGGCTTGCCGCCCGAGCTGGTGGTGAAGGCGGGCAACTGGCTCGGCCCGTTGTTGGTGGCCGCGGCCGAAGCGGGGGTGCGGCGGCTGTTGTTGTTTGGTTACCAGGGCAAGCTGATCAAGCTGGCCGGGGGCATCTTCCACACCCATCACCACCTGGCCGATGGCCGCGCCGAGGTGCTCACAGCTCTGGCGGCCCTGGCGGGCCTGGGCGGTGAAGCTTTGCAGGCCCTGCACGACGCCCCCACGGTGGAGGCGGCCCTGGCCGAGCTGGCCCAGCGCGATGGGCCCCGGGCCGCCCAGCTTCGCCAGAGCATTGCCGCAGCGGTGGAGCGGCGCAGCCGAAGCTATCTGGCCCGCTATGGGCAGGAGGGGATGGCGGTGGGGGCCGTGCTGTTTGACCGCTCCCGGCAGATCTGTGCCGAGGGTCCGGTGGGTCTGGATCTGCTCACCGCCCTGCGGGGTGTTGCCTGAGGGCGCCGCCTAGTGTGGTTCGAATGCCCCTGGGCCCAGCGTTGTCGATGTCTCAAACCGCGTCTCCCCGGCTCGACGCCGCCTCCCAGTCGACGCGCCATCCGGCGATTGTGATCCTGGATTTCGGCTCCCAGTATTCGGAGCTGATCGCCCGGCGGGTGCGGGAAACGGAAGTGTTTTCCCTGGTGATGGCTTACACCACCACCGCCGAGGAGCTGCGGGCGATTGCGCCGAAGGGGATCATCCTCAGCGGCGGCCCCAGTTCGGTTTACGAGGCGGGTGCGCCGGTGTGCGACCCCGGCATCTGGGAGTTGGGCATTCCGGTGCTGGGGGTTTGTTACGGCATGCAGCTGATGGTGCAGCAGCTGGGCGGCTCGGTGGTGGCCGCTGGCCGCGCCGAATACGGCAAGGCGCCGCTGCATGTGGATGATCCGGTGGATCTGCTCACCAACGTCGACGACGGCTCGACGATGTGGATGAGCCATGGCGACTCGGTGGAGCGCCTGCCGGAGGGGTTTGCGCGCCTGGCCCACACCGACAACACGCCCGAAGCGGCGGTGGCCGATCACCAGCGCCGGCTGTATGGCGTGCAGTTTCACCCCGAGGTGGTGCACTCCATCTGCGGCATGGCGATGTTGCGCAATTTCGTGTACCACATCTGTGGATGCGAAGCCGACTGGACCACTGCCGCCTTCATCGACGAAGCGGTCGCCGATGTGCGCGCCCAGGTGGGCGACAAGCGGGTGCTGTTGGCTCTTTCGGGCGGCGTCGACTCCTCCACCCTCGCCTTTTTGCTGCACAAGGCGATCGGTGATCAGCTCACCTGCATGTTCATCGACCAGGGTTTCATGCGCAAAGGCGAGCCCGAGTTTTTGGTGGAGTTCTTCGACAAGCGTTTCCACATCAACGTCGAATACATCAACGCCCGTGAGCGCTTCATCAGCAAGCTCGATGGCGTGACCGATCCGGAGGAGAAGCGCAAGCTGATCGGCACCGAGTTCATTCGCGTCTTTGAGGAGGAGAGCAAGCGCCTCGGTCCCTTCGACTACCTGGCCCAAGGCACCCTCTATCCCGATGTGATCGAGAGCGCGGGCACGGGCATCGACCCGAAAACCGGTGAGCGGGTGGCGGTGAAGATCAAGAGCCACCACAACGTGGGCGGCCTGCCCAAGGATCTGCAGTTCAAGTTGGTGGAGCCCCTGCGCAAACTGTTCAAAGACGAGGTGCGCAAGGTGGGCCGCAGCCTGGGCCTGCCTGAGGAGATCGTCGGCCGCCACCCCTTCCCGGGGCCGGGTCTGGCGATCCGCATTCTGGGCGAGGTCAACAGCGAGAAGCTCAACATCCTGCGCGATGCCGACCTGATCGTGCGTGAGGAGGTGAAGGAAGCTGGGCTCTACAACGAGATCTGGCAGGCCTTCGCCGTGCTGCTGCCGGTGCGCAGCGTGGGCGTGATGGGCGACAAGCGCACTTATGCCTTCCCGATCGTGCTGCGCTGCGTGTCGTCGGAAGACGGCATGACGGCGGATTGGTCACGCCTGCCCTACGACCTGCTGGAGACCATCTCCAACCGCATCGTCAATGAGGTGAAGGGCGTCAACCGGGTGGTGCTCGACATCACCAGCAAGCCCCCCGGCACAATCGAGTGGGAGTAGGGGGGTGGGAGTAGCCCCGGCGGTCGACGTTCGATACCATCGGCTCCCAGCCCAGCCGTCGTGACTGCCGCCTCCGCGCCCCCCAGCTCGACACCCCCGGATCCCGACATGCAGCGCCGGTTGCAGCAGGACAGCATCGTGCTGGGTGGGAAAACGGTTTACCTCAACCCCTTTCTCTACTGGCGCCGCTTCGACGCCAACACCGACCGATGGCTGCGGGAGCCCGGTCAGTTGATGGAGGATCAGATCGCCAGCAATCGGGCGCGCTTCTACCCCGAGATCGACTGGGAGTTGCTTGATGACGCCGAACGGGCTGCCAAGGATGGCGCCGTGGAGATGTTTCTCAAGAGCCTGGAGCTGATCAGCACCTTCAACCCCGAGCTCACGGCCGGCCACCTGCTTGAGGTGGAGCGCAAGATGGCGGTCACCAAGAAGAAGTCGTTTGAGCGCTGGGTGGCCCGCTCCCTGCGCCGGCGCCAGCAGGAGGAGGACAAGGCCCGGCGCCGCTTCGATCGGGAGCGCACCCTGCGGGCCTGGGGCGAGTGGCTGGCCTTGGATGTGACCCGCCAGGCCCTGGTGCCGCTGGCCTCGCTGCTGGTGATCGCCGTGGGGGCAGGCTGGTGGTGGGGCAGCCAGCAGAATTGCCGCCAGGTGATCGTCGATCCGGGCATCCAGCGCCCGGCTCCCTAACGCCGACCCGGCGCGCGTCAGACTGGAGGCCCTGTGCCTGGATCGCCGCCATGGCCACCGACCCCCTCGATGCCCTCCGGCTCACCCTCATGCAGGACGTGCTGCCCGTGGGGCTGGCCGTGGTGGAGCGGGCCCGCAAAGGCGGTGCCCAGGAGGTGATGGCGGCCTTCGATGGCCGCTCCGCCGATCCCCTCGGCACGTTGCGCCAGGAAGGGGAGCCCGCCGCCAGCGAGCTGCGCCAGGGGCTGGATCGTGTGCGGCCCGGCCTGGGCAATCCCGTGATGAAGGTGGAGGTGCACGATGTCGCTGCCGAAACGGCTGATCCCCAGGACGCCCTGGAGCTGCAGCACGGGTTGGCCCGCATTGCCGAGCGGTTGGAGCAGCTGGAGCAGCGGCTCGGCAGCCCAGAGCGTTTGGCCGCCGGCAGCAACTGAGCATGGCGTTTGGTCCGGCAGCGTCGCGCCACACCGGCATGGGCCGTCAACCGGCCGTGTTGCTGGTGGTGGTGGTGCTGTTCAGCAGCGCCATGGTGGCGCGCCTGGCCTGGCTGCAGCTGGCCCACGGCGCTGAGAACCGCGCCCGGGCTGATGAAAACCGGATCCGGTTGATGCCCCGCAATCCGATCCGGGGCCGGCTGTTGGATCGCCATGGCCAGGTGCTGGCCACCAGTCGCCTCACCTACAACCTCTACATCCAGCCCCGGGAGGTGGGCGATGCCCAGTGGCCGGCCCTGCGGGAGCGGCTGGCGGCGGTGATCGGCGTTGCGCCGTCCCAGCTGGAGGAGCGGCGCCGCAGCGGCGCCAATGCGGAAGGGTTTCGCATCCCCCTGGCCAGTGGCCTCAAGCCCGAGCAGGTGCTGCGCTTCCGCGAGCAGGCCAACGGGCTGACGGGCGCCGAGGTGGATGTGGACATCCTGCGCAGCTATCCCCATGGCCGGCTGGCGGCCCACGTGCTGGGTTACACCAGCGGCATCACGGAGGAGGAATACGACCAGCTACAGGTCAAGGGCTACCGGATCCGCGATCGGGTCGGCCGCAGTGGGATGGAGAAGCAGTTTGAACGCCACCTGCGCGGCGAGTGGGGTGGCCAGCAGGTGGAGGTGAATGCGGCGGGCCAGGTGCAGCGGATCCTGGGGGAGAAGCCCGCCCGGGCCGGCAAGGACCTGCGCCTCACCCTCGATCTGGCCTTGCAGCAAGCGGCGGAGCGGGCCCTCGATGGGGTGCGCAAGGGGGCGATCGTGGCGCTCGACCCCCAGACCGGGGCGATCCGGGCCCTGGCCAGCCGCCCCAGCTTCGATCCCAACGTCTTTTCCCCCGCTCCCAGCTCCAGCCAGTGGGCCAAGCTCAACGCCCCGGATTCGCCCCTGCTCAACCGCGCCTTCCAGGGCTTCCCCCCCGCCAGCACCTTCAAGATCGTCACCTCCGTGGCGGGGCTGGAATCGGGCCGCTATGCGGCCGATTCCAAGGTGATGACGATGAATTCGTTCTGCTACGCCGGCCTCTGCTACGGCGACCATGGCGCCCATGGGGCCATCGGCTTTCCCTTCGCCCTAGCGGTGAGCAGCAACACCTTCTATTACCAAGTGGGGCTGAAAGTCGGCCCCGATGAGCTGTTTAAGGCGGCGCGTCGCATGGGCTACGGCCGGGTCACCGGCGTGGAGCTGGTGGAGGAGGAGACCCCAGGGCTGCTGGGTGATCAGGCCTGGAAACGGGAGGTGCTGGGTGAGGGCTGGACGCCGGTCGACACCATCACCTCGGCGATTGGCCAGGGGGCCCTGCAGGTGACCCCGATCCAGATGGCCCGGCTCTACGCCGCGGTGGCCAATGGCGGCTGGCTGGTGACGCCCCACTTGGTGGAGCGCCCCGCCGAACGCACCTGGATCGGCCTCAAGCCAGCCACCCTTCAGGTGCTGCGCGATGGGTTGCGCCAGGTGGTGACCAACGGCACCGCCACCATGCTCAACGATCCCAGCCTGCCGCCGGTGGCGGGCAAGACCGGCACCGGCGAGGATCCACCCCGGCCCGACCATGCCTGGTTCGGCGGCTATGCGCCGGCCGACAAACCCACCTTGGTGATCATTGCCTTTGGAGAAAATTCCGGCGGCTATGGCGGCACCGTGGCGGTGCCGATGGTGAAGGCCCTGATGACGACCTGGTTCCGAGGCAGCCTGCCCAGCGCGGCCGCCCGAACCTGATTCAGGCCACCAGCTGCAGTTTCGGCTGCTCCAGCAGCGTGCGGTAGTAGCCGCGCAGCTGTTCGGTGGCGCCGGCCCAACCCCAGCGCTCGGCTTCCTCGCGGGCGTTCTGGCGCAATTGGGCCCGCTGGCTCGCATCCCCGAGCAGGCGTTCCACGGCCGCGGCCAGGCTGCCCTCCTGGTTGGGCTCGTACAGACAGCCGTTCACCCCGTCGCTAACGATGTCGGGAATGCCGCCCCGGTTGGCGCCCACCACCGGGCAGCCTGCAGCCATGGCTTCGAGCAGCACCAGCCCCAGGGTTTCGGTGCTCGACGGGAACAGGAAGGCATCACCGCTGGCGTAGGCGGCCGCCAGATCTTGGCCGGCCAGGTAGCCGACGAAATGGGTGGGGGTGCCGGCAAAGATCTTTTCCAGTTGCTGGCGGTAGGGGCCGTCGCCCACCAGGGCCAGGCGCGCATCGGGCATGGCGTCGAGCACCGGCCGGATCCGCTCGATCTGCTTCTCGGCCGAGAGGCGGCCGATGTAGAGCAGCAGCTTGCCCGTGTCGCGCTGGCCGTTGAGCAGCCGTGCCCGCATGGCGTCGGAGCGCAGCGAGGGCTGGAACAGCTCGGTGTCGACACCGCGTTGCCACAGGTCGGTGTGCTGGATGCCCTTCTCGCTTAGTTCCTGCACCATCGCTGTGGAGGTGCAGAGGTTGAGGCGGGCCTGGTTGTGGGCGGCCTTGAGCAGCTCCCACAGCAGGGGCTCCAGCATGCCCATGCCGTAGTGCTCGAGGTACTTCGGCAGGTGGGTGTGATAGCTGGCCACCAGGGGGTAGGCCTTGGTTTTCGCCAGCCAGATGCCGCCCAGGCCCAGCACCGCCGGGTTCACCACGTGCACAAGGTCGGGCTGGAAGCGATCGAGGGCTTCGGCCACCGCTGGCCGCGGCAGGGCCAGTTTCAGCTCGGGGTAGAGGGGCAGGGGCATGGCCGGCACCCCCACCACCTGGGCTCCCATGTAGGTCTCGGGGGCGCCTTCCGGGCAGAAGATCAGCACCTCATCGCCAGCCGCCACCAGATGCTGCACCGTCTTGGTGAGGCGCGTGACGATGCCGTCCACCTTGGGCAGGAAGGTCTCGGTGAAAAAGGCGATCTTCAAGGGTGGGGGGCCGGCGTCAGACCGTTTGGATGGCCTGGGCCTGGGTGCGGGTCCAGGCGGACTGGCAGGGGATGCGGCTGCGGTCGCAGCGGTCGGCCCAGCGGCGGGCCACATCCACCACCTCCGCCAGCAGGCCGTCGTCGAGGGTGGTGGGGTTGAGGCCCAGCTCGATGAAGCAGCGGTTGTCGACGATCAGGTCGTTTTCGACGGCCTCATTGCGGGGGTTGGGCAGGTAGTTGAGCTCGGCACCCGTCAGGGCGGCCACCTTGCGGGCCAGTTCACCCACCTGGTGGCTCTCGGTCATCTGGTTGAAGATCTTGACCCGTTCGCCCCGGGCTGGCGGGTTCTCCAGCGCCAGCTGCACGCACTTCACCGAGTCGCGGATGTGGATGAAGGCGCGGGTCTGGCCGCCGGTGCCATGCACCGTGAGCGGGTAGCCGATGGCTGCCTGCATCAGGAAGCGGTTGAGCACGGTGCCGTAGTCACCGTCGTAGTCGAAGCGGTTGGTGAGGCGCGGATCCCGCTCGGTGGCTTCGGTGTTGGTGCCCCAGACGATCCCCTGGTGCAGGTCGGTGATGCGGATCTGGTCGTTTTTGTTGTAGTAGAGGAAGAGCAGCTGATCCAGCGTCTTGGTCATGTGATAGACGCTGCCCGGGCTGGCCGGGTGCAGGATCTCCTCCTCGAAGCGGCTGCCGTCGGGCTGGGGCACCTCCACCTTGAGATAGCCCTCGGGGATGGTGGCGCCGCGGTGGGAGCCGTAGCCGTACACGCCCATCGTGCCCAGGTGCACGATGTGGATGTCGAGGCCGCTCTCCACAATGGCGGCCAGCAGGTTGTGGGTGCCGTTGA
Organism: Cyanobium sp. ATX 6E8; assembly: GCF_024346335.1. Classification (NCBI taxonomy): domain Bacteria; kingdom Bacillati; phylum Cyanobacteriota; class Cyanophyceae; order Synechococcales; family Prochlorococcaceae; genus Cyanobium; species Cyanobium sp. ATX 6E8. Next base: position 48,096 of record NZ_JAGQCT010000011.1, read on the forward strand.
CGTTGTTGTCGACGGTATAGCGCTTGGTGGCGCTGCTCTTCATCGAGTAGGGCGCGGCCCGCTGTTCGGCGAAGTGCACCACTGAGTCGGGGCGCTCGGCCACCAGCAGATCCACCAGCCGCTGGTACTCATGGGCCAGGTCGAGGTGCACGAAGCGCATCGACTTGCCGCCCACCTGCTCCCAGGCCCTGAGGCGGTCGCCCATGGTGGCGATTGGGGTGAGCGAGTCGACCTCCAGGTCGACGTCGATCTTGCGGCGGCTGAGGTTGTCGATGATCACCACCTCGTGGCCCGCGTCGGCGAGGTTCACCGCGCAGGGCCAACCACAGAAGCCGTCGCCACCGAGAACGAAGACCTTCATCCCAACCCCCATTCCGACCTCATTCCGAAAAACCCCAGACCCCTGCAGGACGAGCGGATGCTCTGCCTCGCAAGCTACTACAGGCGTTCGGCAGGGAGCTCAGCTGCCCACCCGACCGGCGCTGGGGGAACTGGAGCTGGCCTGGCCCCGGACCGGCAGCCGGCCGGCGTGGAAGGCCGTGCGACCAGCTTCCGTCGCCAGGGCCATGGCGCGGGCCATGCCAGGGGGATCGCCCGCCAGGGCGATGGCGCTGTTGATCAGCAGGGCGTCGGCCCCCATTTCCATGGCTTGGGCGGCCTCACTGGGCACACCGATGCCCGCGTCCACCACCACCGGCACCGTGGCGTTTTCGATGATCAGGGCGATGTTGGCGGCGTTGCGGATCCCCTGGCCCGAGCCGATCGGTGAGCCCAGCGGCATCACCGTGGCGCAGCCCGCCTCCTCCAGCCGCTTGGCCAACAGCGGATCGGCATTGATGTAGGGCAGCACGGTGAAGCCTTCCTTCACCAGTTGCTCGGCCGCCTCAAGGGTGCCGAAGGGGTCGGGCAGCAGATGCTTCGTGTCGGGGATTACTTCCAGCTTCACAAACGTGTTGTCTTCCTGGCCGGCCAACTTGGCCAGTTCCCGCCCCAGGCGGGCCACGCGGATCGCTTCCTCGGCAGTGGCACAGCCGGCGGTGTTGGGCAGCATCCAGATCCGCGTCCAGTCGATGGCGTCCATCAGGCCTTCATGGCCGGCGGCCTGGCTTTGCACACGCCGCACCGCCACGGTGACGATCTCGCAGGCGCTGGCGGCCAGGCTGGCTTGCATGGCCTGCAGGCTTGGGTACTTGCCGGTGCCGGTCATCAGGCGGCTGCGGAAGCGGCGACCGCCGATCACGAGCGGATCCCGGTCGGTGTGCGGATCGCTTGGACGGACGGGGGTGACCACGGAGCAGGCCCAGATCTCGGCAACGGTCCTAGCCTCCCATCAGTTGGTAACCCTTGTCGTGTCCATCGCCGTGCTTCGGGCCGCCTGGCCGTTGGCTGCTCTGCCCCTGGCTGTTCTGCCCCTGGCGGCGTCTGCCGCGATGGCCGCCACCCCCCTGGCCAGCGACGCATTTGTGCCGTTCACGCCCCCTGTTGCGTCAATTCTGGGCGGTGAGTCGCTCAGCGGCCTCGGTGGCGCCGAAACCTTTGATCCTGTGGCCAGAGCTCAGCTTTTGGCGCGGGAGATGCCGCTCAACTGGAGCGGGCGCTATCAGTCGTTTGGCCAGTCCCAGGCCGTCAACGCCGAGCTGCGGTTGGCCAGTGTTGTGCCGATGGGCCAGATGATTGACCTACGCGGTGAGCTCACGCTGGGCGGGGTCACCACGCCGGTGCAGGGCAATCTCAATGCGGAGTCGGACCAGCTCGATTTATTGATGCTCTGCCAGTGCGAGGTGGCAGGTCTCGAGCCCGGCGGGGTGTTCACGGGCTTGCAGGGGCTGCAGCTGTCCGGTTGGCAGGCCCCTCGGCTCACCAACCCAGGCGGGCGTCTGGATCTGCGCCCGGTGAGCTCCACTAATGCAGGCAGCTCAGGCGGGATGGGCAGTGCTTCTGGTGCAGCGGTGCGCGGACTCTGGTGAGCGCAGGGGATTGGCCGGTTCAGGCGGCTTGGTTGAGGCCAGCCTTGCGCTCGAGCAGCTTCAAGCGTTTGCGCGCTGTTTTGTTGCTGGCATCCAGGGCGATCACCTGCTCGTAGGTGGCCCGGGCTTCTTCAAGCTTGAGCTGCTTTTCGAGGGCGTAAGCCAAATTGTTGAGCGCCACGGGATAGGCCGGCTTGGCCTCCAGGGCCAGGCGGTAGTGGCGAAGGGCGCCCTTGTAGTTGTTTTGGGCAGCTAACGCAAAACCCAGGGCGTTTTGGATCACGGCCTGGGCTTCGGGAGGTTCCTTGGAGGCTTCAGCCTTTTTCAAGGCCTGTTTCAGAGACTCTGCCGCCTGACCGTAGAGCCGCTTGCGCAGTTGGACGGAGCCGAGTTCGTAGAGCGTTGCTGCATCGGAGGGCTTGGCTGCATCCTTCTGTTCCAGCTTGGCGAGGGTGACCTCATCGGCCCGCACCCGCCAGATCTGACGGGCCACCACCACAGCGGCGACCCCGAGGAGAACAATCAGCCCAATCAGGTAGGCCTGCGGCAGGAGGGCGTCCAAGGAGACCTACGGGTGAAACTCAGTTGTTGGCGGCACCCACCACGCTGGTGAAGCTGGCCGGATCGACCACGGCGAGCTGGGCCAGCATCTTGCGGTTGATGCGCACGTCAGCCTTTTTCAGACCCCCCATCAGGCGGCTGTAGCTGAGGCCGTTGAGGCGGGCGGCGGCGTTGATGCGGGCAATCCACAGACGGCGGAAGTCGCGCTTGCGGCGGCGACGGTCGCGGTAGGCGTTGCACAGCGCCTTCATCACCCGCTGGTTGGCGGTGCGGAAGAGGGAGCCGTTGCCGCCGCGGAAGCCGCGGGCGAGGCGAAGGATCTTGTTACGGCGTTTGCGGGCAACGTTGCCCCTCTTGACGCGAGCCATGGCAGGAAATCAGAAAAAATAAAAACTTGAAGATGCGGCGGCAGGCCTGCAGGTCAGGCGTAGGGGAGCATGGCGCTCACGTTGTCCGCATCGCGCTCGTCAACCACTGCCATGGTGCCCAGGTAGCGCTTGCGCTTGGGGCTCTTGTGGTCGAGCAGGTGGCTGCGGAAAGCCCGACGACGCAGGAACTTGCCGCTGCCGGTGGCCTTGAACCGCTTGGCGGCTGCTTTGCGGGTCTTGAGCTTCGGCATGTCTCGCGTCGCGGCGGGCACAGACAACCAGAGTACGACGTGGCAGTGCCTTCCACCAAGACCCCCGACCCACCGCGATGCCCTCCTCCCGGATCTCCCCGCCCCAATTGCTGATGCCGGCGGCGGTCTGGATGGGTTCGCTGCTGCTGGCCGGGGGCTGTCGGGCGGCGGTGCCTCCGGTCCCTTCGGCGGTGGTGCCCCCCTCTGCTCTGCATTGGCCCGTACCGCCGCCGCCGGCGGTGGCCGCTGCCTCACCCGTGCTCTGGGTGGCCCTGGCGGCCCATCTGCGCCCGCCGGCTCCCCTGGAGCTGCGCAGTGCCGCCGGCAACCTCACCCTGCAAACCGCCAGCGGCCAGCGGTTTCAGGCGCCCCAGCTGCAGTTGCACTGGCGCAGCGAGCCCCTGGCCGATCCCCTCACCTTGCGGCGCCAGGTGTGGGGCCCCTTCGCCAGTCATGAAAGTGCCCAGGAGGCCGCAGCCCGCTGGCGCCAGGCCGGGGCCAGCCCGGTGATCGCCCATCCGGGGGAGTGGGAGGTGTGGGCCGCCGCCGATGCGCCGGTGCCTGCGGGGGTGACCGTGCGGCGGCTGGAGCAGCTGCAGCGCCAGCGCCTCGTGTTGGAGCTGCGGCGCTCCGATGGCCCGCTGCTGCTGGAGGGTCCGCTGCGACTCGAGGCGCCGGGGGGCCTGCGCTGGCAGGGGGGCGTGTTTGCCGGCCCGTTCCGGCTGCAGAGCGATGCCTACGGCAGCTGGACGCTGGTGGAGGAGGTGCCCCTGGAGCGCTATCTGCTCGGCGTGGTGCCCCACGAGATCGGGGCCGGTGCTCCCCCGGCCGCCTTGGCAGCCCAGGCGGTGCTCGCCCGCACCTGGGCCGTGCGCAACCAGGAGCGGTTTGCGGTGGATGGCTACCACCTCTGCGCCGACACCCAGTGCCAGGTGTATGCGGATCCGCGCCAGGCCGGTGCGGCGGTGCGCCAGGCGATCGGCGCCACCCGTCACCAGGTGTTGGCCTGGCAAGGCGCCCCGATTCATGCGGTGTATCACGCCACCAACGGCGGCATTGCGGCTGGGTTTGAGGAGGTGTGGAGCGGCGACGCGCTGCCCTACCTGCGGCCGCGGGTGGATGCTTCGCCTGCTGTGCAGGCTCGCGTCGCCCTGCCCCTGGAGCCGGCCCGGGTGCCGGCGGCCCTAGCTGCCACCGCCCGGGCCTACGGCTTCGACCATCCCCGCTTCCGTTGGAGCCGCAGCCTCGATGCCGCCCAGATCCAGCAGGCACTCAGCCGTGCCGCCCTGCCACTGGCTGCCCCCACCCGTGTGGCGGTGCTGCAGCGGGGCCCCAGCGGCCGGGTGCTGGCCTTGGAGATCGAGGCGAAGGGCTCGGCAGGTGCCCCGCAGCGCCAGGTGCTGCGCCGCGATGCCATCCGCCGCACCCTGCGGCAGTTGCCCAGCACGTTGTTTGTGGTGCGGCCTGATGGTTTGGGGCGCTGGCGCTTTGAGGGCGGTGGTTTTGGCCATGGCGCCGGTTTGTCGCAGGCCGGTGCCATCGATCTGGCCCGGCGTGGCTGGAGCCTGGCGCGGATTCTCGAGCACTACTACCCGGGCACCAGTCTGCAGCCCTTGGGCGCCTTGCCAGGTGCGAACCCCACGGGGCCCAACAGCCCTGCCGCAAGCTCCCCTTAGAGTTTGGCCACTTCCGGGATCGCCATGGCTGCGGGTGACCGTTCCACCGATCACCGTCGTGGCAAGTCCGCCCTCTTCCTGATCGGTTGTGGCTGGGCGGGCCTGTCCCCCCACTGGCTGGCCGAATCGCTGCGCCTGATTCCCGCCCTCAGCCTGGCGCTGCTGCTGGGCAGCTACAGCTTGCGCACCGTGTTGCTGCAGGCTTTCAGACCCGCGTCTCCCCCTTCCATAGACCCCTCCCATCCGCCTGAGTCGCTGCCGGCGGTGGATGTGGTGGTGGCCGCCCGCGACGAGCAGGCCGTGATCGGCCGGCTGGTGGAGCGCATCGCCCAGCTGCGCTACCCGGAGGGCCAACTGCGGCTCTGGGTGATCGACGACGCCAGCCGCGACCGCACCCCTCAGGTGTTAGCGGAGCTGCAGGAGCGCCATCCTTTTCTGCAGGTGCTGCGCCGGGAGCCCGATGCCGGCGGTGGCAAATCCGGCGCCCTCAACCTCGTGCTTCAGCAGCTGCAGGGGCGCTGGATGTTTGTGCTCGATGCCGATGCCGATCTCCAGAGCGACACCCTGGAGCAGCTCATCCCCTACGCCGAGGCGGGTGGCTGGTCGGCGGTGCAGCTGCGCAAGGCGGAGGTGAATGCCAACGCCAACTGGCTCACCCGGGCCCAGGCCATGGAGATGGCCCTGGATGCGGTGATCCAGCAGGGCCGACTGGCGGTGGGCGGTGTGGCGGAGCTGCGGGGCAACGGCCAGTTGCTGCGCCGCGATGCCCTGCTCAGCAGCGGTGGCTTCAACGAGGCCACGGTCACCGACGATCTCGACCTCAGTTTCCGGTTGCTGCTTGATGGTCAGCCGATCGGGATCCTGTGGGACCCGCCGGTGCAGGAGGAGGCCGTGCTCAGCCTGGCGGCCCTGTGGCGCCAGCGTCAGCGCTGGGCTGAAGGCGGCCTGCAGCGCTTCTTCGACTACGGGCCGGGCCTGCTCTCGGATCGGCTTAACGGCACTCAGAAACTCGATCTGGCCTGCTTTTTCCTGCTTCAGTACGTCTTGCCCGTGGTGGCGATCGCCGATCTGCTCGGCGCCGTGCTCACCCGCACCCCGCCGACGATCTGGCCCCTCTCATTTGTGGCCTTTGGTCTCTCGGGCGGCGCGATCCTGGCGGGCTGCCGCCGTCCCAGCGAAGGCCCGGCGCTGCCGGCGATGAATCCCTGGAACCTGGCCCTGGGCATCGCCTACCTGGCCCACTGGTTTGTGGTGATTCCCTGGACCAGCCTGCGCATGGCGCTGTTGCCCAAGACCCTGGTGTGGGTCAAAACCATGCACCTCGGCGAAGACGAGGACACCCCGATCGAGGATCCGGCCACCGCCTGAGCCAGGGGGACCGTTTAAGCCCTGGCTGGTTCAGACCGCCGTGGTTCAGGCCGCCGCTTCGTTGGAGGGAATGCCGTCGAGCGGGCCATCGAGTTCGATCACCTCGCCGTTGAAGAACTCGGCCAGCCGCCTCGCCTTTTCATCGAGGGGGGCGGCCGGAGCTGGAGCTGGAGCGGGGGTTGGAGCAGGCGTTGGAATCGCAGCCGCAGCCGGCTGGGCCATTGGGGTCTGGGCCACCGGCGCTGAGGGACTCATGGCCGCGGGAGTCGGGGTTGGGGCTGGGGCAGGAGTTGCGGCAGGAGCTGGGGGCGCAATCACCCGGGTGACCGCTGGCGCTGGGGCGGCGCTGGGGGGGGGCGTGTGTTCGCCCCCGCCTTCCAAAACCAGCTGCCGCGGGCTGCCCAGGGCCTTGGCCACGGCGGCCTCCAACAGGGAGGCGCGGCTCTGCACCATGGCCATCCAGTTGCCGGCCACCTGCACCACCGCCCGGCGCTCGTCAAGGCGCACCAGCTGGGCCTGCTGGGACAGCAGCATGCGGGTGGAAGGCAGCTCCAGCCCAGCCAGGATCTGTTGCCACAGCTCTGGCAGGTTGGTGGCGTTTTCGGCGGCCGGAGCGACTGCTGGTGCGGCTGCTGGTGGTGCCGGGGTGGCCGGCAGGGGGGCGGCCGCGGCCACGGGAACCGGAATTGGAGCTGGGGCGGGTGCGGGGGTTGATGCAGGCGCGGAGACTGGTGCGGCCACCGGAGCCGCTGTGGCTGTGGCAACCGGTTCGGCCAGCAGGCCTAGCAGCAGCACCTCCAGCCACAGGCGCGGGTTGACGCTGTGGCGCAGCTGCTGCTCGCTGCCTTTGAGCTGGGCCTGCCACTGCAGCAGGCGCGCCTTGCCGATGGAGCGGGCTAGATCGGGCAGCTCGGTGCGGAACTGGGGCGACACGCTGGTGAGCTCGAGCCGGTCGGGGGCGGTGCCGGCTAGCACCAGATCGCGCAGCAGACTGACCAACCCCTGCAGCACCGCGGCGGGCTCCCGGCCCCGCTCCAGCAGCTCCCGGCTGCTCTCCAGCAGGGCGAGGGGTTCGGCGCCAGCCAGGGCCCGGGCCAGCGCCAGCAGCTCCTGCTCTGGCACTGCCCCCAGCAGCTCCCACACCGCCATGGCCTCGATCGGCGCCGGCAGCAGGCTGAGCTGATCAAGCAGGCTCTCGGCGTCGCGCAGGCCCCCCTGGGCCCGCTGGGCCACCACGTGCAGGGCTTCGGGGGTAATGCCGATCGACTCCTGCTCGGCGATCCAGCCCAGGTGCTGCTCCAGAGCCTGCAGGGGGATGCGGCGGAAATCGAAGCGCTGGCAACGGCTGAGGATCGTGGGCAGCACCCGCTGGGGGTCGGTGGTGGCCAGCACGAACACCACCCGCGGTGGCGGCTCTTCGAGGGTTTTGAGCAGGGCGTTGAAGGCGGCGGTGGAGAGCATGTGGCACTCGTCCACCACGTACACCTTCCAGCGGGCCTGCACCGGTGCGAAGCGGGAGCGCTCGATCAGCTCGCGGATGTTGTCGACGCCGGTGTTGGAGGCGGCGTCGATCTCGATCACATCGAGGGCATTGCCGGCGGCGATGGAGGTGCACAGCTCGCACACACCGCAGGGATTAGGCGTGGGCCCATCGCTGCCGATGCAGTTGAGCGAGCGGGCCAGGATGCGGGCGCTGGAGGTTTTGCCGGTGCCGCGCGGGCCGCAGAACAGGTAGGCCGGGGCGATTCGGCCGGTGCGCAGGGCGTTGCCCAGGGTGGCGGCGATCGCCTCCTGACCCACCAGCTGGTCGAAGCGCTGGGGCCGGTACTTGTGGTGGAGGGGCTGGTAGCTGGACATCGCCGCTTGAGGTTACTGGTCCTGTCCCGGTTCGAACTGACGCCGCAGCCGCTCTTCCAGCTCCTCCACCTCCGTGAGCCGGTCGGCCAGGTTCTGGGCGGCCAGCCGCAGGCTTTCGAAGCGATCCTGGCCCCAGCGCGCCTCGGCCCGGCTCAGCTCCTCCTCCAGCTTCTGCTGCAGGCTCAGGCGCAGCTGGTCGAGTTGGGCCAGGCTGCGGCGGGCCAGCTCCTTGCCCTGCTCGAATTGGATGTTCTGGCGCAGCAGCAGCCGGGCGCCGGTGAGCACAGCAGCTGGCATCCATTGGCCGAGGGCCAGGGCCCCGAGGCTGCCGGTGCGCAGCCAGTCTTCGACCTGGGCGCTGCGGTGGCGGCCGGTTTTGCACCAGTGGGCGAAGTGTTCGCAGTTGTTGAACAGCAGGTTGTAGTTCTGCTCGCCCAGCCGGCCCATGGCCCGCCGCAGGGTCACTCCGGCCGGTGAGCAGGTGCCTGCGGCGTAGGGCACCGCCGCCATCGGTTCGCCGCGGCTGAACTCCGCCACCGGGCTGCGCAGAATTTCGCGCCCCTCCAGGTAGTGGGCCACGCTGCCGTCGCCCAGGTCGATGCCGTGGTGCAAGAACAGGCCGTGCTGGCGCGGCACCTGCAGGTGGTCGGCGGCGGACATCGGTGCAGGGGCAGCGGGGCCCGGCCTCAGGCGCTGGCCTGTTGGGCTTCGTCGAGGTTGCCGGCGCCCAGCGGCACCACCTTGCCCTTGCTTCGCTGCTCCACCAGCTCCCGGGTCACGGTGAAGGCCTTGACGTCCTTGCGGGAGGGCAGGTCGTACATCAGATCGAGCATCAGCTCCTCCACGATGCCCCGCAGGGCCCGGGCGCCGGTCTTGCGGCGGTGGGCCTCGATGGCGATGGCTTCGACGGCCCCCGGTTCGAACTCCAGTGCGACGTTGTCCATGCTCAGCAGCGTCTGGAACTGCTTGACCAGGGCGTCGCGAGGTTCGGTGAGGATGGCCTCCAGGGCGGGCGTGTCGAGGGGTTCGAGCACCGCGCTCACCGGCAGGCGCCCGATGAATTCGGGAATCAGGCCGTAGCGCACCAGGTCTTCGGGTTCGAGGTGGCGCAATACCTCCGCCGCATGGCGATCCTTGCCGCTGCGGGGCCGGCTGCTGCCATCGGCGTTGATGAAGCCGATGGCGTTGCGGCCCATTCGCTTCTGCACCACATCTTCGAGGCCCACAAAGGCGCCGCCGCAGATGAACAGGATCTGGCTGGTGTCGATCTGGATGCAGTCTTGATAGGGATGTTTGCGTCCACCCTGGGGCGGCACGTTGGCCACGGTGCCCTCCAGCATCTTCAGCAGCGCCTGCTGCACTCCCTCGCCGGACACATCGCGGGTGATCGAGGGGTTTTCGCTCTTGCGGGCGATCTTGTCGATCTCGTCGATGTAGATGATGCCGCGCTGGGCCTGCTCCACATCCAGATCGGCCTTCTGCAGCAGGCGCAGCAGGATGTTTTCCACGTCTTCGCCGACGTAGCCCGCCTCGGTGAGGGTGGTGGCGTCGGCCACCGCAAAGGGCACGTCGAGCATGTCGGCCAGGGTTTGGGCCAGCAGGGTCTTGCCGCAGCCGGTGGGGCCGATCAGCAGGATGTTGCTCTTGTGCAGGCGCGTGGCTGTCTGGTCGGTTTCACCCTTGCCATCGCCCTGCCAGGCCAGACGCTTGTAGTGGTTGTACACCGCCACGGACAGGTTTTTCTTGGCTTCTTCCTGACCCACCACCTGGCGGTCGAGGAAGGCCTTGATCTCCTGGGGCTTGGGCACCTCCGCCAGGGTGGGGGCAGGCTTGGACGTTTTCTTGGTAGGCGCCTTGCTGCGGCTGGTGTCCGGGGTATGGCGCCCGCCACTGCCACTGCCACCGCTGCTGCTCTGGCCGTCCACCAGTTCCTCATCCAGGATCTCGTTGCAGAGATCGATGCATTCATCGCAGATGTAAACGCCTGGACCAGCGATCAGCTTGCGCACCTGTTCCTGCGACTTGCCGCAGAACGAGCACTTCAGGTGGGCGTCGAACTTGGCCATTCGGGGCGGCGACGGGCGGGCAGAGGGCCTGGATCCAGGATCGACGGGAAATGACGGTTCGTCAGCCGACCTTAAGGATCAAACCGGGCCGGAGTCGGTCACAACCCGATCGATGAGGCCGTATTCAACCGCTTCCGCCGGTGAAAGGAAGTAGTCGCGGTCGGTGTCTTCGGTGATCCTTTCGAGCGGTTGGCCGGTGTGCTCGGCCATCAGCCCGTTGAGGGTGTCTTTGAGGAACAGGATTTCCTTGGCCTGGATTTCAATGTCGACGGCCTGGCCCTGGGCGCCGCCGAGGGGCTGGTGAATCATGATCCGGGCGTTGGGCAGGGCGAGTCGCTTGCCCTTGGTGCCACCCGAGAGCAGGAAGGCGCCCATCGAGGCCGCCAGGCCGTAGCAGATGGTCACCACGTCGGGAGCCACCTGCTGCATGGTGTCGTAGATCGCTAGGCCGGCTGTCACCGAGCCCCCGGGCGAATTCACGTAGATCTGGATGTCCTTTTCCGGATCTTCGGCTTCCAGAAACAGCAGCTGGGCCACCAGCGAGTCGGCCACCTGGTCGTCGATGCCGGTGCCCAGGAAGATGATCCGCTCGCGCAGCAGGCGCGAGTAGATGTCGAAGGCGCGATCGCCCTTGCCCGACTGCTCCACCACCGTGGGCAGCACCCCGGGGGAGCCGCTGGGGCTCCAGCTGCTGTGGATGGGATGGCGGATGGTGGCGTCGATCACGCGCGGGGGAGGGCTCGTGGTTGCAATCTATGGGCTTTGACCCGGCACCGGGCCCGGATCAAGCGTCGGTGGTCGCGGCGGCCTTGCTTTCGGCCTTGGTTGCTTTCGCTTTGGCTTTCGCCTTGGGCTTGGCCTGATCACCGCTCATGGCAGCGTCTTGCTTCGCAGCGTCCTCGGGAGCTTTTTCGGTGATGGTGCTGTTGGCTTCCAGCCACTCCAGCAGCTTGTCGCGCAGCAGGTCGTCGGCCACGGCCAGGCGCAGCCGTTCGGGATCGATGTTGCCCTGCTGGCTGAGGCCGCGGCTGATCTCCTTCACCTTGGTTTCCAGCTCCTGGGCTTCCACCTCGATCTTTTCGGCGGTGGCCAGGGCCTTGAGGGCCAGGCTGCGGCGCAGACGCTCCTCGGCCTCGGGGCGGGAGGTGTCCATCAGGCTGCGCACCAGGTCGGGGGTGAACAGCTTTTTGACGTCCATCCCCTGCTGGGCGATCTGGCCGGCGGTCTGCTCCACCAGGTTGCGGATTTCCTGCTGCACCAGGGTTTCGGGCAGCTCCACCTCGAGCTCCTCCACCAGGGCGGCCAGCAGGGCGTCGTGACGGCTGGCCTTGGCCCGGCGCTCGGCGTCGTCCTTGAGCCGGGTTTCCAGATCGGCGCGCAGCTCCGCCAGGGTGGCTTTGTCGCTGGCCTGCTGGGCGAAGGCGTCGTCGAGGGCGGGCAGCTCCCGGCTTTTGAGGTCTTTGAGGCTGATCTCGAAGCGGGCCGCTCGACCGGCGGCGTCCTCCTGGGGGTAGCTCTCGGGGAACTGGCAGTCGATGGTTTTGCTGTCGCCCACCGCCATGCCGATCACGCCCTCAACGAAGCCCGGGATCATGCGGCCCTCCTCCAGCTCCACCTCCATGGCATCGCTGCTGCCGCCGCTGATCGCCTCGTTGGTGTCGGTGTAAACGCCGCTGAAGCTGAGCACCGCCACATCGCCGCTGGCGGCGGGGCGGCCCTCCACCGGCACCAGGGTGGCGAGCTGCTTGCGCGATTGCTCGATCAACTCGTCCACGCGGGCGGGGTCGTAGGCAATCGCTTCGGCCTCGGCCTTGAGCCCCTTGGTGGCCTTGAGGCTGGGGGTGGGCTCGACGTCGAGCTCCAGGGTGATCGTGAGCGCGCTGCCGGGTTCGAAGCGCTCCAGCACGGCCTCGAAGCCTTCGCTCAGCTCGGGCCGGCCGATGGCCGCCACCGGCTCCTGCTCCAGGGCGTCGCGGAAGGCGGCATCCACCAGGTCTTCCAGGGCGGTGGCCCTGATGCGTAGGGGGCCGATCTGCTGCAGCAACACTGGGCGGGGCACCTTGCCCTTGCGGAAGCCGGGCAGCTTGATGCTGCGGCTCAGCTTCTCCACGGCCGCGTCGTAGCTGGCCTGGCTGCGGCCGCCGGGGATGGCCACCTCCAGGGCCACGCGGCTGCCCGGGCGGGGGGTGGCCTTGACGGTCAGCGTGGCGGTGGCGGCGGCAGAGCTCATGGAAAACAGTTGCAGCCCTTCATCCTAGAAACTGACCGTTCCGAGCTCTGAACGCGTATTGTTCGATCGGCGCACGACGAAGGCGATAGCTTCCCAATCAGCAAGGTTTCGGTCTGGTTGCAGGCCTCTTCTTTGCGGCAGCTTCTTGCCCTCGGCACGGGTCCGTTTCAGCCCGCTCCGCTTCCGCCACCAGCTTTTGATTCCATTCCCGTTCCCTTGACCGCCGCCCAGACCGCCCCTTCCCCCACCCCCACTTCCCTTCCCAACCGACCCCTGCGGGTGGCGGTGTTGGGCGCCACTGGCGCGGTGGGCCAGGAGCTGCTGGAGCTGCTCGACGAGCGGCAGTTCCCCGTGGCGGAGCTGATCCCCTTGGCGTCGCCCCGCTCCGCGGGCCAGAGCCTGCGCTGGCGCGATCAGGCGCTCACGATTCAGCCCGTGGAGGCCTCGGCCTTTGACGGGGTGGATGTGGTGTTGGCTTCGGCCGGGGGTTCGGTGTCGCGCCAGTGGGCCCCGGTGGCGGCGAGCGCTGGTGCCGTGGTGATCGACAACTCCAGTGCCTTCCGTATGGATCCGGAGGTGCCGCTGGTGGTGCCCGAGGTGAATCCGGAGGCCGCCTTCGGCCATCGCGGCATCATTGCCAACCCCAACTGCACCACGATCCTGCTCACCCTGGCCCTGGCTCCCCTGGCGGCCAAGCGGGCGATCCGCCGGGTGGTGGTGAGCACTTACCAGAGCGCCAGCGGCGCCGGGGCCCGCGCCATGGAGGAGCTGCGCAACCTCAGCCGCACGGTGCTCGACGGGGGCGAACCGGTGAGTGAGGTGCTGCCCCATTCGCTTGCCTTCAACCTGTTTCTGCACAACTCGCCGCTGCAGCCCAACGGCTATTGCGAGGAGGAGCTCAAGATGGTCAACGAAACCCGCAAGATCATGGGCACGCCCGAGCTGCGGCTTTCGGCCACCTGTGTGCGGGTGCCGGTGCTGCGGGCCCACTCGGAAGCCGTCAACATCGAGTTTCACGAGCCCTTCCCGGTGGATGAGGCCCGCGCCCTGCTGGCGGTGGCGCCTGGCGTGGAGCTGCTGGAAAACTTCGAAGCCAACCGCTTCCCCATGCCCACCGACGTGACCGGCCGCGATCCGGTGGCCGTGGGCCGCATCCGCCAGGACCTCAGCGAGCCCAACGCCCTGGAGCTTTGGCTCTGCGGTGATCAGATCCGCAAGGGTGCGGCCCTCAATGCCATCCAGATCGCCGAACTGCTGATCCAGGGCCCGACAGCCACGCCAGGAGGTGCCGCTTGAGCCTCGCCCCGGGGTCGTCCGCGCCATTTGGGCGCGTGCTGACGGCGATGGTGACGCCGTTTGCCGCCGATGGTTCGGTGGATCTGGCGCTCACGGCCCGGTTGGCCGAGCACCTGGTGAGCCAGGGGTCCGATGGCTTGGTGGTGTGCGGCACCACCGGCGAGTCGCCCACCCTCAGCTGGGCTGAGCAGCATGCCTTGTTTGCGGCGGTGAAGGGTGCCGTGGGCGGCCGCGCCAAGCTGATTGCCGGCAGTGGCAGCAACTGCACCGCCGAGGCGGTGGAAGCCACCCGGGAGGCGGCGGCCCTCGGTGCCGACGGCGCCCTGGTGGTGGTGCCTTACTACAACAAGCCCCCCCAGGACGGCCTGGAGGCCCATTTCCGCGCCGTGGCCGCGGCAGCTCCTGAGCTGCCTCTGATGCTCTATAACATCCCGGGCCGCACCGGCACCAGCCTGGAGCCGGCCACCGTGGCCCGGCTGCTCGACTGCCCCAACGTGGTGAGCTTCAAGGCCGCCAGCGGCACCACCGAAGAGGTGAGTGCCCTGCGGGCCCTCTGCGGCGACCGCCTGGCCATCTACAGCGGCGACGACGCCCTCACCCTGCCGATGCTGGCGGTGGGGGCCGCGGGCGTGGTGAGTGTGGCCAGCCATCTGGCTGGGCCTCAGATCAGCGCCATGATCCGCGCCTTCCTCGCCGGCGATCTGGCCGAGGCCCTTGCCCTGCATGAGCAGCTGTTGCCCCTCTGCAAGGCGCTGTTCTGCACCACCAACCCCATCCCCGTCAAAGCCGCCCTGGAGCTCTGCGGCTGGCCGGTGGGTGCCCCCCGTCTTCCTTTGCTTTCTGCCACCGCCGACGTGCGACAACGCCTCTCTGAAACCCTGGCCGCCCTGCGTCCTACCTGACGCCAAGGCTTGAGACCAGTTCTAGTCCGATTGTTTCCATTCCCTAAATCGTTTTTGTTTGTATGACCCATTCCAACGGCGCCAACCCATCCGGTATCAAGAAGCCGGCCCTGCGTGTGATTCCCCTCGGCGGCCTGCATGAGATCGGCAAGAACACCTGCGTGTTCGAGTACGGCGACGACATCATGCTGGTGGATGCCGGCCTGGCCTTCCCCAGCGATGGCATGCACGGCGTCAACGTGGTGATGCCGGACACCAGTTATCTGAAGGAAAACCAGAAGCGCATCCGCGGCATGATCGTGACCCACGGTCACGAAGATCACATCGGTGGCATTGCCCACCACCTCAAGAACTTCACCATCCCCGTGATCCATGGGCCGCGCCTGGCGCTGGCCATGCTCACCGGCAAGATGGAAGAGGCCGGTGTGATGGACCGCACCATTCTCCAAACCGTCGCCCCGCGCGATGTGGTGAAGGTGGGCCAGCACTTCTCGGTGGAGTTCATCCGCAACACCCACTCGATGGCCGACAGCTTCTCGCTGGCCATCACCAGCCCCGTGGGCACGGTGATCTTCACCGGCGACTTCAAGTTTGACCACACGCCGGTGGATGGCGAAACCTTCGACATGGCCCGCCTGGCCCACTACGGCGACCAAGGCGTGCTCTGCCTGTTCAGCGATTCCACCAATGCTGAGGTGCCGGGCTTCTGCCCTCCCGAGCGCTCGGTGTTCCCAGCGCTGGATCGTCACATCGCCCAGGCCGAAGGCCGGGTGATCATCACCACCTTCGCCAGCTCGATTCACCGGGTGTCGATGATCCTGGAGCTGGCCCTCAAGAACGGCCGCAAGGTGGGATTGCTGGGCCGCTCCATGCTCAACGTGATCGCCAAGGCGCGTGAGTTGGGCTACATGCGCGCCCCCGATGATCTGTTTGTGCCGATCAAGCAGATCCGTGATCTGCCCGACCGCGAAACCCTGCTGCTGATGACCGGTAGCCAGGGTGAGCCGCTCGCCGCCCTGAGCCGCATCTCCCGTGGTGAGCATCCCCAGGTGCAGGTGAAGAGCTCCGACACGATCATCTTCTCGGCCAGCCCGATCCCCGGCAACACCATCTCGGTGGTGAACACCATCGACCGGCTGATGATGCTCGGTGCCAAGGTGGTGTACGGCAAGGGCGAAGGCATTCACGTGTCTGGCCACGGCTTCCAGGAAGACCAGAAGCTGATGCTGGCCCTCACCAAGCCCAAATACTTCGTGCCGGTGCACGGTGAGCACCGCATGTTGGTGGCCCACAGCAAAACCGCCCAATCGATGGGCGTGCCCGCCGACAACATCCTGATCATCGACAACGGTGATGTGGTGCAGCTCAGCCCCGATTCGATCAGCAAGGGCGATCCGGTGAAGGCCGGCATCGAGCTGCTCGATGCCTCCCGCAACGGCATCGTCGATGCCCGGGTGCTGAAGGAGCGCCAGCAGTTGGCGGAAGACGGCGTGATCACCCTGCTGGCCGTGATCAGCACCGATGGGGTGATGGCCGCGCCGCCGCGGGTGAACATCCGCGGTGTGGTGACCACGGCCGACGCCCGCAAGCTCTCGATGTGGGCCGAGCGGGAAATCGGCTGGGTGCTGGAGAACCGCTGGAACCAGCTCTGCCGCAACACCGGCGGCAAGGCTCCCGACGTGGATTGGGTGGGCGTGCAGCGCGAGGTGGAGGTGGGCCTGCAGCGCCGCCTGCGCCGGGAGCTGCAGGTGGAGCCCCTGATCATCTGCCTAGTGCAGCCCGCTCCCGCCGGCACGCCGGCCTATAAGGGCCGCGTCGACGCCGAGCCCGATAGCCGTCCAGCTCCCCGGGGTCGGGGCGGCCGTGATGGCGGTCGTGATGGAGGCGGCCGTGGCCGCGACGGTGCAGTTCCGGCACCCCAGCGTCAGCTTGCTGCCGTTGGCGCCCCTGCCCCCGCAGCTGCCGCCGCGTCTGCCCCAGCTGTGGCTGTGAAAACACCGGCACCAGCCGAACTCGAGCCCGAACACTCCGGCCGCACCCGCCGCCGCGGCTCCGCCGCCGCCGTGGGCTGAGGCCCCGGTTCAGGCGGGGTCTCAGCGGATCACCACCCGCAACAGCCCCTTGGAGAGCTCGGCTGTCTCCTCGGGGCTCAGGTGGTTGATGGGCTCGATCGGCAGCTCCTGAATGGCAGCCGGCAGCTCTTGGCTGACGGCCACTTCGATCAGCTCGGGTTCGTCGATCACCTCCACTGCCAGCTGCGGCAGCTCCACCGCGAGCTCGGGCAGCGTTGATGGGGCTGCCGGATCAACGCCACCCAGTTGCTCCATCCAGGGCATGGCAGGCAGGGCGACGGGCCTCGCTTCTGCTGGGGCCGGCTCGGGTGTCGGCGGTGGGGTCACCGTTTGGCTACTGCACTGCTGGAGTCCCAGGGCGGCGATCTCCACAAGCACCGGCTCCTGGGTGGCGGCCTGCACCCGGCTGTAGAAGCCGGATGCCGTAACGGCGTCTTGGTAGCCATACAGGTAGGTGTGACCGAGCAGCAGCTGCAGGCGCTGGCGCAGGGGATGGCCGGGGTCGTCGGGTAGCTCCAGCAGCAGTTCTTCGCTCCGCCGGGCCACGTCGTCCCACCGGCGTTCGCTGTACACCCGCTCAATCGCCTCGTAGCGCTGCTGCAGAGGGTCTGGTGTGGCGGCCATGGAGGCGGCGGTCATGGCGGCGGCTGTGGGGCAGGAGGGTCGAGCCACAGTGTGAAGCGATCCCAGCGCAGCTGCCAACCCGCGCCCAGATGGGCGCCGCCTGGAGCCTGGCCGGATTGCAGCCGCTGCCGCAGGTCCTCCAGCGGGCGGGCCGCCAGCACCTGCCCGGTGTGGCGCTCGAGCCAGCGGTGCAGCAGCTGGCGCTGGTTGGCGGGCGCCAGGGCCACCAGCAGCCGGCGTTGCAGGGCTGGCGTGGCTTGCGAGGCGCTGGCGCTGTCGAGGGCTTGCAGGGCCAGGTCCACCAGTTCGCCGCCGCAGTCCACCTCGTCCATCAGCCGCTCGGCCTGGGCGCTGATGCGCACTGCGGCGCCGGGATGCAGGGCTTCCAGCACGGGCAGCACCTCGGCTCGGATGCGGTTGCGGCTGTAGCGGCGGTCGTTGTTGCACGGGTCGTGCAACAAGGGCAGATCCAGTTGCCCGCAGAGGCGGCCCGTGTCGGCGCGGGAGAAGGGCAGCAGGGGCCGGGCCAGCAGCAGCGGGCTCGGGCCGGAGGTGAGGGGGCGCAGGCTGCGCAGGCTGGCCAGGCCGCGGCGGTGGCTGCCGCGGGCCAGGTGCAGCAGCAGGGTTTCGGCCCGGTCGCTGGCGGTGTGGGCCGTCACCACGTGGCTGGCCCCCAGCTCCCGGGCTCGGGCCTCCAGCTGGCCGTAGCGCCAGGCGCGGGCGCCCTCTTCACTGGGCTGCGCTGTGGCGTTGGGCGACGCGGGCGGCTGCTCCCAGCGATCGATGTGGAGGGTCAGCCCCTGGGCGGCGGTCCAGGCGGCTAGCTCCGCGGCCTGGCGGCCGGATTCGGGGCGCCAGCGGTGATCGCCGTGCCACAGCAGCAAGCGCCAGTGGTGCAGCCGCTGCAGGTCGTGCAGCAGGGCCAGCATCGCCATGGAATCCTGGCCTCCGGACACCGCCAGCAGCAGCGTGGCCCCTTCCGGCAGCAGCTGCGGGTGGCGCAGCAGGTGGCGGTGCAGGCGCAGGTGGTCGGGGCTCCAGCGTGGCCCGGATGGGAGAATCACCCCACTATTTCAATGGTTGTGTCCCATGGTTGCGAAGTCGCGTCTCGATCAGCTGCCCAGCGCGCTGCAGGCCGCGTTGGCCGAGCGTCGCCTGCTCAAGGTGATCGCCGGCCTCACCAACTTCGATGTTGCCGCCGTGGAGCGCATCAGCCAGGCGGCCGGCCAGGGCGGCGCCGATCTGATCGATGTGGCCTGTGATCCGGCGCTGGTGCGCCGCGCCGCCGAAGCCAGCCAGCTGCCGATCTGCGTCAGCGCCGTGGAGCCTGAGCTGTTCCCCGCCGCCGTGGCCGCCGGCGCCGCCATGGTGGAGATCGGCAACTACGACGCGTTCTACCCCCAGGGCCGGATCTTCGACGCCGCCGAGGTGCTGGAGCTCACCCGCCGCACCCGCGCGCTGCTGCCCCAGGTGGTGCTGAGCGTCACCGTGCCCCACGTGCTGCCCCTGGATCAGCAGGAGCAGCTGGCGGTGGATCTGGTGGCTGCCGGCGCCGACATCATTCAGACCGAGGGCGGCACCAGCGCCAAGCCCTTCAGCGCCGGCACCCTCGGCCTGATTGAGAAGGCAGCCCCCACCCTGGCGGCGGCCCATGCGATCAGCCGCGCCCTGGCGGCGGCCGGTTGTGAGGCTCCCGTGCTGTGCGCCTCCGGCCTGTCGGCTGTCACCCTGCCGCTGGCGATTGCCGCCGGCGCCGCCGGGGTGGGCGTGGGCTCGGCCGTCAACCGGCTGGAGGATCCGCTGGCGATGGTGGCGGTGGTGCGCGGCCTGCGGGAAGCCCTGGCGGCCTTGATCACCGCAACTCCAGTGGCCTGACCCCGACAATGGGGGCATGGTTCCGTTCCAACTCCACGCCCCCTACCAGCCCAAGGGTGACCAGCCCACCGCCATCGCTGGGCTGGTTCAGGGCGTTGATGGCGGCGAGCGCTACCAGACCCTGCTGGGGGCCACCGGTACGGGCAAGACGTTCACGATCGCCAATGTGATCGCCCAAACCGGGCGTCCGGCGCTGGTGCTAGCCCACAACAAGACCCTGGCGGCCCAGCTCTGCAACGAGTTGCGGGAGTTTTTCCCGAACAACGCCGTTGAGTACTTCATCAGCTACTACGACTACTACCAGCCGGAGGCGTATGTGCCTGTCTCCGACACCTACATCGCCAAAACAGCGTCGATCAACGAAGAGATCGACATGCTGCGCCACTCGGCGACGCGCTCGTTGTTTGAGCGCAAGGATGTGATCGTGGTGGCCTCGATCAGCTGCATCTACGGCCTGGGGATTCCCTCGGAATACCTCAAGGCGGCCGTGAAATTCCAGGTGGGCGAAACGCTCAATCTGCGCGGCTCGCTGCGGGAGCTGGTGAACAACCAGTATTCCCGCAATGACCTGGAGATCTCGCGCGGCCGTTTCCGGGTGCGGGGCGATGTGCTGGAGATCGGCCCGGCCTACGAAGACCGCCTTGTGCGGGTTGAGCTGTTTGGCGATGAGGTGGAGGCGATCCGCTACGTGGATCCCACCACCGGCGAGATCCTGCAGAGCCTGGAGAGCATCAACATCTATCCGGCCAAGCACTTCGTGACGCCCAAGGAGCGGCTGGCCGAGGCGATCCAGGCGATTCGCACCGAAATGCGGGAACGGTTGGATGTGCTCAACGGCCAGGGCCGGCTGCTGGAGGCCCAGCGGCTGGAGCAGCGCACCACCTACGACCTGGAGATGCTCGAGCAGGTGGGCTACTGCAACGGCGTTGAGAACTACGCCCGCCACCTGGCGCGGCGGGAAGCGGGCACGCCGCCGGAGTGCCTGATCGACTACTTCCCCGACGACTGGTTACTGGTGGTCGATGAGAGCCACGTCACCTGCTCCCAGCTGCAGGCCATGTACAACGGCGACCAGGCGCGCAAGCAGGTGCTGATCGAGCACGGCTTCCGCCTGCCCAGCGCCGCCGACAACCGGCCGCTCAAGGGTTCGGAGTTTTGGGAGAAGGCGAAGCAGACGATCTTTGTGAGCGCCACCCCCGGCAATTGGGAACTCGAGCAGAGCAGCGGCCAGGTGGTGGAGCAGGTGATCCGCCCCACCGGTGTGCTCGATCCGATCGTGGAGGTGCGCCCCACCGAGGGGCAGGTGGACGACCTGCTGGGCGAGATCCGGGTGCGGGCCGACAAGCAGGAGCGGGTGCTGGTGACGACGCTCACCAAGCGCATGGCTGAAGACCTCACCGACTACCTGGCCGAAAACGGCGTGCGGGTGCGCTACCTGCACTCGGAGATCCACTCGCTTGAGCGGATCGAGATCATTCAGGATTTGCGCAATGGTGAATACGACGTGCTGGTGGGCGTGAACCTGCTGCGCGAAGGCCTGGATCTGCCGGAGGTGTCGCTGGTGGCGATCCTCGATGCCGACAAGGAAGGCTTCCTGCGGGCTGAGCGCTCTTTGATTCAGACCATCGGCCGTGCGGCGCGCCACATCGAGGGGGTGGCGCTGCTCTACGCCGACAACCTCACCGATTCGATGGCCAAGGCCATCTCAGAAACGGAGCGTCGCCGTGCCATCCAGCACGCCTACAACGAGAAGCACGGCATCACGCCCAGCCCCGCTGGCAAGCGGGCGGGCAATTCGATATTGGCCTTCCTGGAGGTGTCGCGCCGGCTGAACGACGACCAACTGGAGCAGGCCACCGAGCAGGCCGAGCACAACGAGGTGCCCCTCGATGCCCTGCCGGAGCTGATTCAGCAGCTCGAAGACAAGATGAAGACCGCCGCCAAGAGCCTGGAGTTTGAGGAGGCCGCCAACCTGCGCGACAAGATCAAGACCCTGCGCCAGAAGCTGGTGGGCAAGGCCTAAACGGCGGCTTCGGTGCCTTCGGCCCGGTGGCTGATCGCGCCACCCAGGCCAAAGGCGGCGTGCACGGCCTGCAGGGCCCGCACGCCGTCGGCTTCGGCCACCACGCAGCTGGTGCGGATTTCGCTGGTGGCGATCAGCTCGATGTTGATGCCGGCATCGGCCAGGCAGCGGAACATGCGGGCGGCGGTGCCGGGGGTGCAGGGCATGCCGGCACCGACGGCGCTGACGCGGGCGATGGCGGGCCCCTGCTCGAAGTGGGCGCCAGGCCACTGGCGCAGCAGGGGGGCCAGGGTCTGCTCGGCCCGGGCCAGATCGTCGCGCTTGAGCACGAAGCTCATGTCCCTGCTAGGGCCGTCATGGGTGCGCTCCGATTGGACGATCGCGTCGAGGCTGATGCCGGCATCGGCCAGGGTGCGGCACACGGCTGCGGCGGTGCCGGGGCGGTCGGGCAGGCGCTGCACCGCCACCTGGGCCTGGTCGTGGTCGAGGGCGACGCCGCGCACGGCGGGGTCCCCCAGGTGGCAGGGCTCGGGATCGCGGCGCAGGTGCTGCTCCGGCAGCTCGAAGGCCTCGGCGGCAGCCCGCAGGGCCTTGGCGGCCTGGTGCCCCGCCACCAGCACGCTCACCTTCACCTCGCTGGTGGCGATCAGGCGCAGGTTGATGCCGGCGCGGGCCAGGGTGTCAAACAGGCGGGCGGCGACGCCCGGCCGGCCCATGATGCCGGCGCCGGAAATGCTCAGCTTGGCCAGGCCGGCTTCGGCGCTGAGCTGGGCGCCGCCATCGCCAAGCGCCGCCCCCATCCCGGCCAGCACCTCGCGGCACACCAGCTGGGCCCGGTCGCTCTCGGCGGCCGCCAGGGTGAAGGCGATGTCGTTGGAAGCCCCTTCGTGGGTGGCCTGCACGATCAGGTCGACGTTGAGGCCGGCCGCGCCCAGGGCTTCGAACAGCTGGGCAGCCACCCCGGGCCGGTCGGGCACATGGGAGAGGGCCAGAACGGCCTGGTCGGTGTCGAGCTCGGCGCCATCCACCGGCTTGCCCAGCTCCAGCCCCTCGTGGCCAATCGGCCGGGCTGTGCCGCTGGTAAGCAGGGTGCCGGGCTCCTCGTTCCAGCTGGAGCGCACCACCAGGGGCACGCCGTAGTTGCGGGCGATCTCCACCGCCCGCGGATGCAACACGGACGCTCCCAGGCTGGCCAGCTCGAGCATCTCGTCGCAGGTGACGGTGGCCATCAGCTGTGCATCGGCCACCTTGCGGGGGTCGGTGGTGAGCACACCGGGCACATCGGTGTAGATCTCGCAGGCGTCGGCCCCGAGCGCTGCGGCCAGGGCCACCGCCGAGGTGTCGGAGCCGCCGCGGCCCAGGGTGGTGATCTCGGGGGTGCCGCCGGCGCCGCTGCTGGTGCCCTGGAAGCCCGCCACCACCACCACCTGGCCTTCGGCCAGCAGGCGCTGCAGCCGTTCGGTGCGGATCTCGAGGATGCGGGCACGGCCGTGGGCCGACTCGGTGACGATCCCCGCCTGGGTGCCGGTCATCGACACCGCTGGCACGCCCTCGGCATGGAGCGCCATCGAGAGCAGGGCGATCGACACCTGCTCGCCCGTGGCCAGCAGCATGTCCATCTCCCGCTGGGGCGGATGGGCGCTGATCGCCCGGGCCAGGCCCGTGAGCTGGTCGGTGGTGTGGCCCATCGCCGACACCACGATCACCAGCTCATGGCCGTCTTCGCGGCAGCGGGCGACGCGGCGGGCCACCGCCTGGATCCGCTCCACATCGGCCACCGAGGTGCCACCAAATTTCTGAACCAGCAGGGCCATGGCGGGGGCGACGGTGGTGGGGGTCTGGGACAGAAGGGTTGATTATCCGTCCTGGTCTGTGGTGGGGGTTGGGCTTAGGAGCTGAGCAGGAAACCGTCGCGAAAGGCGTCGCCGGCTTCGGTGCCGCGTTTGAGGGCGGCTTCGACATCGAGGAGCTGGCTGAGCAGGCGCAGGAAGACGGCGGGCTGGCGGCCGCGGATCTGTTTGCGCATCACGTAGATGCGTTTGGGGTTGCCAATGCCGGCGGCCTTGGCGATCACGGCCACGTCCTGCTCGCCGGCCCGCTCCAGCAGCGTCACCCAGAGCCAGCCGCGGATCTGACTGGTGAGGGCGGCCACGATGCGCAGGGCCGGTTCGTTGGCCTCCAGCAGGGCATCCAGCCGGGCGATGGCCTCGGCCGGCTGGCCCGCCAGCAGCGCATCGCCCACCGCCAGGGCGCTGGTGCTCTGGCCGCCCACCAGGGCCTGCACGGCGGCCAGAGAGATCGGCGCGCCCGGTGTCGCGTAAAGGCTCAGCTTTTCGAGCTCACTGGCCAGGCGGGCGCTGTCGCTGCCCACGGCGTCGGCCAGGGCTTCGGCTGCGGCCGGCTCCAGCTTCAGCCCCAGCTCCTGGGCGGTGCGGCTCACCAGCTCCACCTGGCCGGCGCCGTCCCAGATGGCCGGCAGGGCAAAGCTCTGCTCGCTGGCCTCGCCGGCCTTCACCAGCTTCTGCAGGGCCTTGGTGGTGCGCAGGCGGGCGTCGGGTTTGCCGGGGCTGACCAGCAGCAGGTGGCAGCTGTCGGCCACCTGGGCCAGGGCCGCCTCAAAGCCTTCCGCCAGCTCGGCCGGGCACTGGCTGCAGAACGGGCTGCGCTGCAGCAGCACCACCCGGGCCCCGGCGCCGAAGGGGGGCGTGCGGGCTTCCTCCAGCGCCTGGGCCGCCTGGGCGCTGTCGTTGCCATCGAGGCGGCTCAGGTTGAGGCTGGCCCAGCTGGGATCGAGCTGCTCCTGCACCAGCGCCTCCACGGCACGGTTGCGGGCCGCCTCGTCGTCGCCCCAGAACAGGTGAATGGGCATGGGGTGGGGGCTCAGAGGCGCAGGGCGCTGAGCACGGGGTGCTGGCCAGTTTGGGCCAGGGCGGGATGGTCGGTGACCAGCACCGTCGCATCGGTGTGGATGGCGGTGGCCAGTTCGATGGCGGCGCTGTCATCGAGCTGGGGCTCCTGGCGGCGCAAGCGCACGGCCGCTGCTGCAATGGCCGCATCGGCGGGCACCAGCTGCCAGTGCTGGGGGTTGTCGAACGCCTTGGCGTAGCGCTGGGCCAGGGCCTCGTCGCCTTGGGCCAGGGGCCCCTCGAGCACCCGGATCAGGCTCACGGCGCTCACGACCCCGATCCAGTAGCCCGCGGCGATGCCCTGCATCAGGGGTTGGAGATGCTTGCCGGCGTTCTTGGCATCTGCCAGGAACGCCACCAGGGCCGTGCCATCGAGGGCGATTCGCGAGCCCTGGGCCAGCAGCCGCGGATTGAAGGTGCGTTGCCCTGGAGCCTGAGGGCCGAGGTTTTGAACCGGCTGAACGAAGGCCGGTGGCGGTGGCGCCGGCCGCGCCGGGTGGCGCTGGTTGGGGTCCCAGCAGCCGCGGCCGCTGCCCTGCAGGGCCATCAGGCTCTGCACCTGCTGCTGGCGCCTGCGGGGATCGGTGGGTGCTCGCCCCGCCAGCGGCACCAGGGCGGCCATGGGGGTGCGATGCCGCTGGATGACGAAGCGCTCGCCGGCGGCGGCCCGCTCCAGCAGTTCCGGGAGCCGGCGGCGAGCCTCCTCCACGCCCAGGGTTGTGTCGGGGTTGGTCACGGTGCTGCGGCGGGGTCGCCGCCGGGTGTGTGCCTAATTCTGTACAGGCTGTACAGAATTTAGGAGCGCTCGCGCCCACAGGGCACAACCTGGGCTGAGTTTGCTGCCGTTGTTCATGCCCTCAGAAGGCGAGCAGGCGTTTGAGCAGGCCTTTGATCACCCGATCTTTCGCGAGAGCCTGCGGCTGATTTGGGAGCTGCCGGGGGTGGCGGCGGCCCTGGCTCCACTGACGCCCTTGCAGCAGGACGTGCTGTTGCGGCTGATCCACAGCAGCGGCGATCCGAGCCTGGTGGCCGAGCTGCGTTGGTCGCTGGGGGCTTGTGAGGCGGGGCTAGCAGCCTTGGCCGCCGGGGCGCCGATCCTTACCGACACGGCGATGGCGGCGGCGGCGGTGGCGCCAATGGCGCGGCGCACCTTCGGCCATCCGGTGCGCAGCGTGCTCGATTGGGCGCCGGATCAGGCGCCGGCGGGCTCCACGCGCACAGCGGCGGGCATGGCCGCGGCCCTGGCGGAGCTGCAGCAGCCCGCGGTGGTGCTGATCGGCAGCGCGCCCACAGCCCTGGAGGTGTTGCTGGCACAGGGTGCAAAGCCGGCCCTGGTGATCGGCATGCCGGTGGGGTTTGTGGGGGTGGCGGAGAGCAAGCGTCACCTGGCTGCGAGTGGCCTGGCCCACATCCGGCTCGAGGGCTCCAAGGGCGGAGCCGGACTGGTGGCCGCGGCCTGCAACGCCCTGCTGCGGGCGGCCTGGCTTCAGGCGGCGAGCGCACCGTCTGCCCCGCCGGCTTCCTGCTGACCCACGCGTACGACGCTGTTGGCTTCGATGCGGCCCAGCACCTGGCGGGCGCGCAGCACCACCGCGGCGGGCACACCGGCCAGGCGGGCGGCCTCGATGCCGTAGCTGCGGCTGGCGCCGCCGGGGGCCACCTGGTGCAGGAACAGCAGGGCGTCGCCGGTTTCCCGCACCAGCACCTGCGCGTTGGCGACGTTGGGCAGCAGCTCCGCCAGCGCGTTGAGCTCGTGGTAATGGGTGGCGAAGATGCTGCGGGCGCCGAGGCCGCCGCGCTCGGGCGGGGTGGCCAGGTGTTCGGCCACGGCCCAGGCGATCGAGAGACCGTCGAAGGTGGCGGTGCCGCGGCCGATCTCGTCGAGCAGCACCAGCGAGCGTGGCGTGGCGTGGTGAAGGATGTTGGCGGTTTCGGCCATCTCCACCATGAAGGTGGACTGGCCGGCCGCCAGGTCGTCGCCGGCGCCGACGCGGGTGAAGATGCGGTCGGCGATGCCGAGGCGGGCCGATTTGGCGGGGATCCAGCTGCCCATCTGGGCCATCAGCTGCAGCAGGCCGGTCTGGCGCAGGTAGCAGCTTTTGCCGCTGGCGTTGGGGCCGGTGAGGATGATGAGGTCGGGGGTGGCCCCAAGGCGGATGCTGTTGGCGGTGAAGGGCTCCTCCACCAGCAACTGCTCCACCACCGGGTGGCGGCCGGCCTCGATGGTCAGCAGGCGGGCTTCGGGGCCGCTGGGGTCGGTGATCTCGGGGCAGCAGTAGCCGCTGGTGGCGGCCACCTCCGCCAGCGATGCGATCGCATCGAGCTCGGCCACCAGCCGGGCGGCGTGGCGGATGGCGGCGGCCTGCTCGCCCACCTGGGCCCGCAGGGCGCAGAACAGCTCGTATTCGCGCTGGGCGGCGCGGGCCTTGAGCTGCTGGATGGCGCCCTCGCGGTGGCGCAGGGCCGGGGTGACGAAGCGCTCCTCGTTGGCCAGGGTTTGGCGGCGGATCCAGTGCTGGGGTACCGCTGCCGCCTTGGCCTTGGACACCGCCAGGAAGTAGCCGAAGGTGCGGTGGTACTGGAGTTTGAGGGTGCTGACGCCGCTGAGCCGGCGCTCTTCGGCCTCCTGCTGGGTTAGCCAGGCGTCCTGGTCGTCGAGCTGGTTGCGCAGCTCGTCGAGGCTGGGGTCGACGCCGTCGTGGATCAGGCCGCCTTCAGTGAGCGATAGGGGTGGGGTGTCGAGCAGGGTGTGGCGCAGCGCGGCGGCCAGGGTGTCGAGCTCGGGCCAGGGGCGGGCCAGGGCCTGTAGCGGGGCGCTGGTGGCCTGGGCGAGCTGGGCCGCTAGCTGGGGCAGGCGCTCCAGACCATCGGCCAGGGCCACCAGATCACGGGCCGAGGCGCTGCCGGCGCCGGCTCGGCCGGCCAGGCGCTCCAGGTCGCCCATGGGGCGCAGCAGCCGGCGGATCGCCAGCCGCAGGCTGCGCTGCTCCACCAGCTCGCTGACGCCGCCCTGGCGCTCCAGGATCGCGGCGCGCTCCACCAGCGGTGCCAGCAGCCAGCGGCGCAGGCAGCGGCCGCCCATGGCGGTGTGGGTGCGATCCAGCGCCCACAGCAGGGAGCCCTGCAGCTGGCCGCCCAGCTGGGTTTTGGTGAGCTCCAGGTTGCGGCGGGTGGCGGCATCGAGCACCAGCTGGTCGCCGGCGTGCCAGGTGGTGGGGGGATCCAGGGGCACCTGCTGCTCCTGCAGGGTGCTGTCGAGGTAGGCCACCAGGCCGCCGGCCGCCCGCAGCGCCAGGGGCAGCTCGCCCAGCCCCAGGCCCGACAGGCTGGCCAGGCTGAAGCGTTGCTTGAGGGTGGTGCTGGCTTCCAGCGCTTCAAAGGGGGTGCGGGGCAGGGGCGTCAGTCGCAGGGCGTCGGGGCACCAGGCGGGGCTGGTGGCGTCTGAGCTGGCGGCTTCGGGGCGGCTGGCAGAGGGCCAGAGCACCTCGGCGGCTTCCACCTGCAGCAGCTCCTGGTGCAGGGCGTCGCTGCCGGCGCGCTCAGTGACCCGGAATTCGCCCGTGCTGACATCGGCCACCGCCAGACCCCAGCGGGCGGCTGAGCTGCCGGCGCCCTCCAGCACCACGGCGCACAGCCAGTTGTTGCGGCGGGCGGCCAGCAGGCCCTCCTCGAGCACGGTGCCGGGGGTGAGCACCCGGGTGATGCCGCGCTTGAGCAGCTCGCCCTTGGCGGGGGTGGTTTCGAGCTGGTCGCACAGGGCCACGCACAGGCCGCGGCGCACCAGTTCGCCGCAGTAGCGCTCGGCGGCATGGTGGGGGATGCCCGCCATCGGCACCCGGCCGATGCCCTTGCCGCCCTCCTTGCCGGTGAGGGTGAGCTCCAGCAGGCGCGAGAGGGTGATGGCGTCTTCGAAAAAGCACTCGAAGAAGTCGCCCAGGCGGTAGAGCAGCACCCGGTCGGGGTGGGCGCGCTTGAGCTCCACGTAGTGGCGCAGCATCGGTGTGAGCTGCTCCGGCTCCACCAGGCCGTGGTGGTGCCAGGCGGGCAGGTCGGTGTCGCTCTCTGGGGGGGCTGCCGGCGCAGCTTCTGGGGCCGGCTGGCGCTGGCGGGGCCGCGCTGAGCCTGTGGGGGGCTGCTCGGGCAGACCGAGGGCGGCGGCGAGCGAAAGCTGCTGGTCGGCTTCCGCGGCCACGGCGAGGGGCATGCACAGGAGGGCATTGATCGTAGGCGCGTTGGCCTGGTGGCTCACCCCACAACTTGTGAAGGATCGCCGGGGGGGCTCGGCTGGGGGCCGGCCCGTCGTGTGAGAATCCGCCCACTGACTTGATCAGGCTCAGTTCTGATCTGGCTCCGCGCCACTCGCCGCATCCGCCATGCAGATCCTCAACACCCTCACCGTTTTGGCCCTGGTGGTGCTGTCGTTTGCCCTGATCGTGGCGGTGCCGGTGCTGTACGCCAGCAGTGAGGATTCGGGCCGCTCCAATCGCCTGATCCTGCTCGGCGGCATCGCCTGGGTGGGCCTGGTGCTGCTCAACTGGGGCATGAGCTTCTTTGTGGTTTGAGGGTTTTCAGCCCCGCTGCGTAGCCTGAGGGCATTCGCACACCAACTCCGTGGCCAGCTTCGAAGGAACCTTCACCGGCGCCAGCGGCCTCAGAATCGCCATCGTGGTGGCGCGATTCAATGATCTGGTCACCGGCAAGCTGCTGAGCGGTTGCCTGGATTGTTTGGGCCGGCACGGGATTGATACCGCTGCCACCAGCTCCCAGCTCGACATCGCCTGGGTGCCCGGCAGCTTCGAGATTCCCTTGGTGGCCCAGCGCCTGGCGGCGAGCGGTCGCTACCAGGTGGTGATCACCCTGGGGGCTGTGATCCGCGGCGACACCCCCCACTTCGACGTGGTGGTGGCCGAGGTGAGCAAGGGCGTGGCCGCCGTGGGCCGCTCCACCGGCGTGCCGGTGATCTTCGGTGTGCTCACCACCGACACGATGCAGCAGGCCCTGGAGCGGGCCGGCATCAAGAGCAACCTGGGCTGGAATTACGGCCTGCAGGCGCTGGAAATGGGCAGCCTGATGGCGGCGCTGCCTGGCTGAGTGGGCTGCTGAGGTGACGGCGGCGCGGTGGATGCTGCGTTTGCGCGTGCTCCGGAATTCTGTACAGGCTGTACCGCTTTTGGCACAGTGCGCAGCGTTGCTCTCCGCGGCGTTGCTCTCCTCGGCTCAGGCGGAAGAGCCGCCATCGCGCTGGGGCGGGCTCGCTGCTTGTTTCACTAGCAGCACCTGGGGCTCCGCAGCGCGGAAGCCGAGCTGCTCGTAGAAGCCGGCGCTGTTGGTGGTCATCAGGTAGAGGCGCTCGACGCCGAGCAAGGCTGGAGTGGCCAGCAGGGCTTCGACCACCCGGCGGCCGAGGCCCTGGCCGTGCAGGTCGCCGGCCACCACCACATCCCAGAGCACGGCGCGGTAGATGCCATCGCTGCTGGCCCGGCCGAAGCCCACCAGGCGCTTGCCCTGCCATAGGCTCACCACCACGGTGCTGCCGGCCAACAGCCTGCGCAGCTGCGCCATGGTGCGCCCCTGGGCCCAGAAGGCGTGCTTGTTGAACAGGCGCTGCAACTTCCACAGGCCCCGGGTGGGTCGCAGGCCCGGGCCGAGGCCAAACCAGCGCAAGCCTGGGGCGCCCGGGGCGTGGATCAGGAACCGCAGTGCTGCCATCGCACCATCCTCAAGCTTCAAGCGATCACCGCTTGGATATCCGTGAGGCCAAAGTCGTTGCCCTTGAACAGCAGTGGTGCGGCGCAGAACTGTGCCAGGGCGTAGGAATAGCAATCACCCAGGTTCAAGCCTGCAGGGTGGCGGCCTTTGCCGAAGCGGCGGAAGGCCGAACGGGCGATCTGGGCTTGATCGGCGTTGAACGGCACGATTGCCACGTTCGCCGTGGCGAGGAACAGGTCGAGGTCGGTTTGGCCGTCGATGCCGAAGCGGGCCTCCACCACGATCGAGAGTTCCACCAGAGAAGCGGCGGACAGGCGCCGTTGATCGGCTGCGGCGATGGCGGCGTTGAAGGCAGCCCGCTCCGGCTCGTTTTGAAGGATCGCCAGCACGGCGGAAGGGTCGATCACCATCAGCCGGAAACGCCGATGGCGTTGTAGCCGAGGATCTCTTCAGGGCTGCGACTGTCGATCACGGGACGGCTGGCCGCACGCAGGGCAATCTCATTGAGGCGATCGGCGAGGCATTCACGCCCCTTGGACGCCTGTTGCCGTTGCTGTTTCAGGCGATCGAGCCTTTCGTGCAGCGACTGGATCACAGCAGCTGTTTTGGTTTCACCGGCGAGAGCCGCAACTTCGCCAGCCAGGCGATCGGCTTCGCTGTTGCGGATGTTCAGCGCCATGGCGGGCGGTGTGTAGCAACACTCCTCTGAGTGTAGACAGCCCTGGCTGAGCTGCCATGGCACCATTCTCCCAGCGGAGTGCGCCCTATGGCCCGCAAGGGCATCATCCTGGCCGGCGGCAGTGGCACCCGGCTGCATCCGATCACCCAGGCGGTGAGCAAGCAGCTGCTGCCGGTGTTTGACAAGCCGATGATCTATTACCCGCTCAGCACACTGATGCTGGCGGGGATTCGGGAGGTGCTGATCATCACCACGCCCCAGGATCAGCCGGCTTTTGAGCGGCTCCTGGGCGATGGCTCCCACTGGGGCATGACGATCGCCTACGCCGTGCAGCCCAGCCCCGATGGGCTGGCCCAGGCCTTTCTGATCGGTGCCGACTTCCTGGCCGGTGCGCCGGCGGCCCTGGTGCTGGGCGACAACCTGTTCCACGGCCACGACCTCAGCCCCCAGCTCCAGGGCTGCAACGGCGATCGGGCCGGGGCCACGGTGTTTGCCTATCCCGTGCGGGATCCCCAGCGCTACGGCGTGGTGGGTTTCGATGGCGACGGGCGGGTGACCAGCTTGGAGGAGAAGCCAGCCAAGCCGCGCTCGCGCTACGCCGTGACCGGCCTCTACTTCTACGACGACACCGTGGTGGAGCGGGCCCGCCGGGTGCAACCCTCGCCCCGGGGCGAGCTGGAGATCACCGACCTCAACCGGATGTACCTCGAGGATGGCCTGCTCAAGGTGGAGCTGATGGGCCGGGGCATGGCCTGGTTGGATACGGGCACCTGCGAGTCGCTGCATGAGGCCGGCAGCTACATCCGCACGCTGGAGCACCGCCAGGGCCTCAAGGTGGGCTGCCCCGAGGAGGTGGCCTGGCGGCTGGGCTGGATCAGCGCCAACCAGCTCGCCGCTCTGGCTGCCCCGCTGCGCAAGAGCGGCTACGGCGATTACCTCCTGCAACTGCTGGAGAGCCCCGATGCAAGCTGATCCCCATGCAAGCTGAGACCCTCACCACGGCCGCGGGCGTGTCCGTTGCGGGCCCGTTGTTGCTGACGCCGCGGGTCTTTGGCGACGGGCGCGGCTTTTTCTTCGAGAGTTGGAACCAGCAGCGCTTTGCCGAGCTGCTGGCGGCCCACGGCCAGCCGGTTGCAGCCTTCGTGCAAGACAACCATTCGCGCTCCAGCCGTGGCGTGTTGCGGGGTTTGCACAACCAGCTGCCGCCGCATCCCCAGGGAAAGCTGGTGCGCTGCGTGCTGGGGGAGATTTTTGATGTGGCGGTGGACATCCGCCGCAGTTCGCCCACGTTTGGCCAGTGGGTGGGTGTGGTGCTCAGCGCCGAAAACCATCAGCAGCTGTGGGTGCCGCCGGGGTTTGCCCACGGCTTCCTCACCCTGAGCGAGCAGGCTGAGGTGCTCTACAAAACCACCGACTTCTGGAGCCGCGATTGCGAGCGCGCCATCCGCTGGGACGACCCCGCGCTGGCGATCGCCTGGCCGCTTGAAGCCCTGGCTGGCGCCGAGCCCCAGCTGTCGGAGAAGGATGCCGCGGCGCCACTGCTGGCGGAGCTGTCAGCTACTGATCTGTTCAGCTGACGTCAGAGTGGCAGCCAGTGCAGGCCTTTGAAGCGTTCGAAATCGCGATCGAAGCTCACCAGCCGCCAGCCATTGGCGATCGCCAGGACGGCGAGATAGGCATCGGTGTGGAGCCGGGCCGGCAGCTCGGCGCTGGAGAGCAGGCTGTGAAAGAGCTCCCAGCCGTTGTGCTCGGGTGCTGCCATGGTCACACCAGGTTGGCGGCAGAACGCTTGCAGGAGAGCGGAGGCTTCCGCTGAAGGCAGCACCGCTGCGCCCATCAGTTTTGGTTGGCTTACCAGTCGGATCAGTCCCAGCGCTGTGACGGTGCAGAACAGCACCTCAGGTGAAGCCTGGTTCTCCCAGTAGTGCAGTGCCTGCCTGTGGTGTGGGTGATCCGTGGCGGCCAGAGCCAGCCATACGTTCAGGTCGGGGAGATCCGCCGGATCGGTTCGGGATGTCAAGCGTCGAGCAGTTCAAACAGCGTGGCGTTGCTGAGGTTGTGGCTGGGGATGCCGAGGGAGCTGTTCAGTTGGGGCAGGCTTTCTGCCGTGCGCTGCGTTGCTGCAGTGAGGGGAGTTGCGCTGAGGCCCTGTTCCACATAGCTGCGCAGCAGCTGTTTGAGCGTCACGTGCTCATGGGCTGCTCGGGCCTTCAGGCGTGCAAACAGGGGGTCGGGCAGCTCCAGGGTAGTGCGCATGGCCCAGGCTGTAGGTGTGCGCATTTTAGTGCGCATCAAATGTGGGTGGCTTGCCAGCTCTCCTGCTTCAGCCATGAAGCGATCGGCTTACCCCAATTGGAAGGAAACCTATTGCTTTGCAGGCTTCTACGGGATGTTGTACAGGCTGTACAGATTTCCCAACGCAACGCGGAACACCACAGCACGCATCACCGCAGCCCAGGAGGCTCACCCGAGCCATTCCTGAGAGAGCTCGGTAAAAGCGCGGAATTCAGGGTCTTTGTGCAGCAGCGTGGCGCCGATTTGCTGGGCGGCGGCAGCGATCCAGGCATCTGCCAGCGACAGGGAATGGCAGGCCTCAACCCACTGCAAGGGCAAAGCCTTGAGCTGCTCATAGGCCAGGCGGCCAGCGCGCTCATTTTCGTCCTTCCAAACGCGGTAGAGCACCTCCATGCGGCTCAGAAAACAGGCGTAGCAGTGCTGCGGTTGCTCGAGGGCTTGTTCCACCCGGTCGGCGCCGGGCTCGTCGTCGCGCAAGGTGAGCAGTGCTGAGGTGTCCAGCAGAATCAGCGTTGCCATCAGCGACCAGCGGTGCGGTCGGCCTCACGCTCAGCGATCAGGCGTTGGGTGGAGCCGCCGCCCTTGCCCGTGCCGCGAAAGGCCTTCACCGGCGATGGGTCAACGGGAAGCACCCGGATGGAGCCATCAGCTTCCACGATCCATTCCAGGCGTTTGGAAGGGCCCAGAGAAAAGCGATCACGGATGGCAGCCGGGATCACGGTTTGGCCGCGGCTGGTGATGGTGCTGCGCACGGCCGCCCCCAGGTGAATTACTAATCCTTAGATTAGGTCATTCACCTGGGGGCCATCCCAGCCCCGCTGTCCACAATGGCTGCGATGTTGCCCCAGCCCCAGCCATGAAGGTGCTGCTCACCGGAGCCGCTGGCCAGCTGGGCCGGGCGCTGATCGCTTCCAAGCCGCCCGAGGTGGAGCTGATCGCTACCAGCCGCGGTGGCGGAAACGGGGCGCTGGCTTTGGATCTGGCCCAGCCCGAGGCGTGCCGCGCGGCGGTGCTTGAGCACCGGCCCGATTGGGTGCTCAATGCCGGCGCTTACACCGCAGTCGACCAGGCGGAACGTGAGCCGGAATTGGCCCAGGCGGTGAACGCTGGCGCCCCGGTGGCCTTTGCCGAGGCTCTGGCGGCGCTGGATGGGGGCGCCGGTGGCGGCCGGCTGTTGCAGGTGAGCACTGATTTCGTGTTCAACGGCGAGCAGGGCAGCCCTTACCGGCCGGAGCAGCCGGTGGATCCCTTGGGCGTGTACGGCGCCTCCAAGGCGGCCGGCGAAGTGGCTGCGCTGGCGCTGCCGGGGGCACGGGTGCTGCGCACCAGCTGGGTGTATGGGCCAGTTGGGCGCAATTTCTGCCGCACCATGCTGCGTCTGCATCGTGAGCGGGCGGCATCGGGCCAGCCCCTCGGCGTGGTGGCCGACCAGGTGGGCTGCCCCACCAGCACCCTCACCTTGGCCGCGGCCTGCTGGCGCGCGATCAGCCAGCAAGCCGATGCCCCGCGGATCCTCCACTGGAGCGATGCGGGTGCGGCCAGCTGGTACGACTTCGCAGTGGCCATCGGCGAGTTGGGGGTGGCCGCGGGTCTGCTGGAGCGGGCGGCTGCGGTGATGCCGATCCCCACGGCCGACTTCCCCACGCCCGCACGGCGGCCTAGTTATTCGCTGCTGGACTGCCATGCCAGCCGCCAGGCGCTGAACCTCCTGCCGCTGCACTGGCGCGGGGCGTTGGCAGGGGTGATCGCCCGGTTGGGCGGCGAGGTCAGCCCCGTTTAAGGTCGATCCAGCCCGCGGATGGCCGTTTGTCCTGGCGTAATCCCCGCCGTAATTTATTTTTTTGTGCAGCCCTGGATCTGGTGGGGCTGCTGGGCTTTCTGGCGATGATCGCCGCCTTCAAATCCCTGCCTATAGACCCGCAGGTGGGCTGGGTGGCCTTCACGGCCTTGGCCTATCTGAGTTTGGGATGGCTGTTTGGCAGCTACACGGTGCTGCGCTGGCGACGTTTGCCATTGCAGGCCGTGATCCAGCGGGTGTTGATCACGGTTCTGGCCACGTTTGTGATGGTGGCGGTGGCGCGCCTGCTGGCCAATCAGCCTGAGCGGATTTGGTTCATGCATCGCAGTACCCAGGTGCAGTGGTTGCTGCCGTTGCTGCTCTGGTCGCTGCTGGCGCGTGGGTTGTTGCGGCGCGGTGTGTTGTTGCCGGAGCAGGCCCAGTGCCTGTTGGTTGGGGCAGATGCTGAGGTGCAGCCGGTGCTGGCGGCTTGGCGCCGCACGCCGCCCCGGCTGCCGCTGCGTTGGCTGGCGTTGGAGCAGGCCCTCCAGGCGAGCCCCCCCCTGGTGCTGGCCGTTGCGCCCTCGCTGCGCCAGGACTCTCGTCAGCGCCAGCTGCTGGCGCAGCTGGAAAGCCGCGATCCGCGCGAGTTCAGCCTCACCACCCCACTCACCTTGCTGGAGCGCC
This sequence comes from Cyanobium sp. ATX 6E8, assembly GCF_024346335.1. NCBI lineage: Bacteria > Bacillati > Cyanobacteriota > Cyanophyceae > Synechococcales > Prochlorococcaceae > Cyanobium > Cyanobium sp. ATX 6E8. The sequence goes on from NZ_JAGQCT010000011.1 coordinate 83,285, forward strand.
AGCTGGAGCGCCTACCCCCCGAGCTGGTGCCCGAGCCTTGGCTCAATTACGACGAATTGCCGTGGAACAACCTGTTCAGCCTGCAGCGTCAGCTCAAGCGGGTGGCTGATGTTGTGGTGGCCGCTGTGCTGCTTGTGCTCAGCAGTCCGTTGATGCTGTTGGCGACGGCTTTGATCTGGCTGGAAGACCGCGGGCCCGTGTTTTACGTGCAGCAACGCAGTGGTTGGCTGGGGCGCCGCTTTGTGGTGTTCAAGTTGCGCACCATGGGTGTGGCCCCGGCCGATGCGGCTCCGTGTTGGACCGTGCCCGGTGACCAACGCATCACCCGGGTGGGGCTTTGGTTGCGCCGGCTGCGGCTGGATGAGCTGCCGCAGCTCTTGCAAGTGCTGAGTGGGGACATGAGCTTGATCGGGCCGCGGCCTGAGCGGCCTGAGCTGGAGGAAGAGCTGGAGGCCCGCATCCCCCATTACCGCAAACGCCACTGGATGCGGCCCGGCCTGAGTGGTTGGGCCCAGGTGTGCGCGCCCTATGCGGCCAGCGTGGAGGACGTGGAGCTCAAGCTCTCCTACGACCTTTACTACCTCAAGCACTTCAGCACCTGGTTGGATTTGGTGATCCTGTTTCGCACGATCAAAACCGTGCTCAAGGGCGGGGGGCGTTGACGAGTGCCGATGACCGACTGGCTGGTTTCAGGGACGCGGGTGTTGGTGACTGGCGGTGCTGGCTTCATTGGCGGCGCGGTGGTGCGGCGCCTGCTGCGCGAGAGCACCGCGCTGGTGTTCAACCTCGACAAGCTGGGCTACGCCAGCGACCTCACCAGCATTGCGATGCTGCCGCAGGCGGCGGAGCGCCATCAGCTGCTGCAGGTGGATCTTGGCGACGCCGAGGCCACAGCGGCGGCGGTGCGGCAGGCGGATCCCGATCTGGTGCTGCACCTGGCGGCTGAAAGCCACGTGGATCGCTCGATTGCCGGGCCGGGGGCCTTCATCACCAGCAACATCAGCGGCACTTTCCACCTGCTGCAGGCGGTGCGGGCCCACTGGGAGCAGCTTCCGCCGGAGCGCCAGGCGCGCTTCCGCTTCCACCACATCAGCACCGATGAGGTGTTTGGCTCCCTGGGGCCCGAGGGGCGCTTCTCGGAAACCACGCCCTACGACCCCCGCAGCCCCTACTCGGCCAGCAAGGCCGCCAGCGACCATCTGGTGCGGGCCTGGCACCACACCTACGGCCTGCCGGTGGTGCTCACCAACTGCTCCAACAACTACGGCCCCTGGCAGTTTCCGGAGAAGCTGATTCCCGTTGTGATTCTCAAGGCGGCGGCGGGTGAAGCAATTCCCCTCTACGGCGATGGCGCCAATGTGCGCGATTGGCTCTACGTGGACGACCACGTGGAAGCGCTGCTGCTGGCCGCGACCCGGGGCCGCCTCGGCGAGAGCTACTGCGTGGGGGGCGCGGGCGACCATGGCAGCCCCAGCGAGCGCACCAACAGTGAGGTGGTGCAGGCGATCTGTGGCCTGATGGATCGGCTCCGCCCGGCCGGGGCTCCCCATGCCCGCCTGATCACGCCGGTGACCGATCGCCTCGGTCACGACCGGCGCTATGCCATTGACGCCGGCAAGATCACGGGCGAGTTGGGCTGGCGGCCGCGCCACAGCTTCGAGCAGGGGCTGGAGGCCACCGTCCGCTGGACCCTTACGCATCTCGACTGGTGCGAGCGGGTGCTGCAGCGGGCGAGATAGCTGCGTTCGCGGGCCCCTAGCTCTCGCTGGGATTGCTGGTGAGAAGCTCGGCCCACGTGAGCCCGAAGGTGCTGCAGAGCTCAGCCGGGGTGCCGTAGAGCTGCACCCCCTCCACCCGGGGTAGCAGCACCGTTTCACCGGCGCTGATGGCGCTGTTGAGCAGGGGCGCCACGTAGTGCTCACCGTTCACGGTGGCGTTGCTCGCGCCAGTGCCGGCGAGTTGGCGCTTGGCATCGGCCAGGAACCGGGCGGTGGAGCCAAAGCCATAGAGGCCGATCGAGGCCAGATCGGAGATGCGGCGTTTTTCAGCGATGGCGATGGCGCGGCCGGGATTGCTGGGGTCGGGCTGGCCAAACGACCAGTGCTCCCCCTCGGCGGGGAACACAGCCATGGCGCCATAGGTGTCGGTTGGGGGCCGGAGGCTTTCGTGCCAGGCGAAGCCCGTGTCGCAGTTGTGGATCAGCAGGGCCGGATCCGGGGTTTCGGCTGGGGCGAGCTTCGGCAGGGCCTGCTCCAGGGCCTGCACGGCGGTGGCCAGCTGGCCGGGGAGGAGACCATCGAGTTCGACCCAATGCAAGGCCACCTGGGGAAGGGCGGCGCACAGGCGCTCGTTGAGGTGTGCCGGAATTCGGTGGGCCCGCTGCACGGCAATCAGGAGCTGATCCCCCGGTTCCAAGCCGAAGCTGGCCAGGGTGTGCTCCAGCAGGCTGCGTCCCTGCACCTGGATCAGGGGTTTGGGGATGGCCATCCCCTCGCGTTGAAAGCGGCTGCCGGCCCCGGCGGCGGTGATCAGCAGCAGCATTCAGGCATCGGCGGCGTTGAGCATCAGCATGCCGCTCGCCGCTAAGGCGACCAGCCGCTCGGGGTCTTCCCGGTGCAGCGGCAGCATGCTGAAAAACAGACTGGCGGTGAGCAGGTGCAGCTCCCGATCGTCCATGGCCGCTGGCATCAGGATTTGCCCGAATGCATCAGCCACAAAGGATTGCAGGGGCGGGCTGTAGATCTCCAGCTCCAGGTGATCGCGATCCAGCCAGCGCAGGGCAAACAGGTTGTTCACGATCGCGTCGTAGTGCCCACCGATGGAGTGAAACAACTTGACCAGGTCGTAGCGGCTGTCGCCATAGCCGGGCGGCAGCTGGCCGCCCGGGGCGGCTTCGCCGCGGGGGTCGATCAGGCGAATGGCGGTGTAGAGCGGATCGCAGAGGATGTTGTTGAAGCAGAAATCTCCGTGGATCAGGTGCAGCGCGCTCTGCTCCTCCAGGGGCTGGAGTGCGGTGAGCACGTGCTGCACCTGCTCGGCCAGTGGCGGTTGCCAGCGCCCATTGAGGCAGAGGGGCCGTTGCCACCAGGCCTCGCCACCCAAGGCCAGAACCTGCTGCCAGCGGGAGGCCAGCTTGGTGCTGTAGAGCCAGCGGCTGCTGCCGCGCTGGGGGGGGGCGGCGGCGGCGAAGTCGGCCTGAATCGCCGCCAGCCGCTCCAGGATTGCCACCCAGGTGTTGGGGCCCAGATCCCAGTGCAGGTGCAATTCGGCCAGGTTGGGGAAGGGCACGGCCTCCATCACCAACGCGCCTTCTTCGCCAGGGCCACCGGGTAGCAGGGCGGGGAAGTGGCGCCGCAGCGGGGCGGGCAGGGCGGCCAGGTAGGCGCGCTCGGCGGCCAGGCGGGCGTGATCGCTGGAGCGTTTCACGATCACATCCCGCTGGCGGCAGTGGTGCAGCTGGTTGAAGGCGCGGCTGGGCAGGCGGCTGCGGCGGCTGGCGGCATGGGTGGTCCGGTGGCCCAGGTCGTGCCAGGGGGCAGCCACCACGGCGGCACCGGCTTGCTCCACCAGCGCCTGGGCCAGGGCCAGCAGGTCGGCGCTGCTGGCATCCGGCACGGCGGCGGCCAGCTGGGCCAGCACGGCGGTGGGAGCGCAGAGGATGCCGGTGAAGGGGGGGGCGGGTGTGGCGCTGGGAGGCCCCCCTTTGCCCTCGAAAACCCAGCCGCCACCCGCTTGGGGTCGGATGGCGGCCCAGTTCTCGCGCACCAGGGGCTGCTCGCCCACCTGCACCTCGCAGGCCAGCTGTGCGGGCCGGGCCGGCAAGGTGGTGATCGGGTTCACCAGCACCCAGGGGGTGGCCACGGCGGCCAGGGCGGCCCGCAGGCTGCCGATGATGTGGGCCTGGGGCGCCACCTGCAGCAGCTGCTCGGCGGCTAGGCCGCGCAGGGGCACCGCCGGCGGCGGCGGCTCATCCACCACCACACGCAGCATCACCGGCAGCGGCCCCGTGGCGTAGAAGCGTTGGATCACCTCGATCGCCAGGCCACTGCCTGCGCTCAGCAGTAGCGGGTGGGGCCACAGCGGCGCTGCGGGCCCTAGGGCCTTGCCCGCCAGGCTGCCGCCGGCCAGCACCAACACCGTGAGCTCAGCTGCAGCTGGAGCGCTAGCACTCATGGTTGGAGCCGGTCGCTGCGCAGAAATCCCAGCAGCCCCGGGCTGCTGCGGGCGGGGATGGCGTTGAGGTTGAGAAAGCGCGCGAAGCACACCTCCGAGGCAAAGTGCGGATGGCCTTGAAAGAAGCGACAGCTCACGGTGTTGAGATCGGCGCCCGGCGGCGGCCGCCAGCCCAGCAGCGTCTGGGCCAGGGCCTCCCCACCGGCGGCGAGCACGGCGCGCAGCGCCTCCACCGTGGTGGGTTGCCCTACCAGCTCTTGAGGGAAGGCCATTCCATACCACTTGGCGCTGAGGTCGGAGCGCAGGATCTGGCCCGCGTGGATGGGCCAGTAGCGCTGCTCCTGCCCGTCAAACCAACCGGCGATGGCGGGGTAGAAGCCTTCAAACAGCAGCATCAGCTCCCGGCGGCCGCCAAACACCTTGTCGGAGGCACAGATCAGCCCATCGGCGGCCACCAGCTCGGCCAGCAGCTGGCGGGGCTGCACGTGGTGAAAATCGCTGCGCAGCTTGAGGATGTGGCTGTAACGCCGGCCGCTGCGGGCTTCCTGCTCACGCACCATGGCCAGGGCCACGGCCAGCTTGTGCCACTGCTGCATGGCCCCCATCGGCAAGGTGGGTTCTGGGTCGATCACCCGCATGGCCCCGGGCAGCTTGCTGGCGCTGCCGGCATAGGCGGCACTGGTGCAGACAAACAGATCGGCATGGCGCGCCAGGGCCCTGAGCAGCGGCAGGCTGCGGTTTAGGCAGCGCAGTTGGCCTGGCAGCACCAGGGCAATACGGCTGCCCCATGGGGCGCCGCGGTGGCTGGGCTTGCCACAGCTGAGCAGCTGGGGTGCGTGCTGGTTGACCACCCGCTGCAGCAGCAAATCGGCGGGTGCCTGGGCCAGGGCTTGGCGCCACAGGGTTTCAGCAGTGGCACGATCGCCCGCTTCCAGCGCGCGCCAGCCGGGCTCGATCTGCGCCCAGGAGCGCAGGGCTTCGGGGCTGGGCTCGGCGAGTAGCTGGGTGGGTTCGGGCCGGTCGGCGGAGGCGCTCTGCAGCACCCAGGCGGGCTGGCGCAGCAGGGCGGGGTAGGCCAACGGGCGCGGCTGTGCTTGGCTCAAGCCAGGGTAGTTGGAGCGCACCGGTGGCCAAGCATCTGGCGCTGCACGTGGGCCACGGCAAAACGGGTTCGTCCTATTTGCAGGCCTGGCTGGCGCTCAATGCCGAGCGGCTGGCCGCGGCCGGGGTGGTGTATCCGCTGGAGGCCCCCAGCGGCCGGTGCGAGCGCCGGGCCCAGCGGGGCTTGTTCAGCATGGGCAATGGGTTTGTGTTGGAGGAGATTGAGGCGGCTGCTGATCCACCGGCAGCCTTGGCGGCACTGGCTGCCCATGTGCCGGATGGGGGCACCCTGCTGATCAGCGATGAGCGGCTGATGAAGCGGCTGATGGGCCGGCAGGAGGCCCTGGCCGAGCTGGCCGCGGCGGCTGGTTTTGAGGGGCTGCAGCTGTTGCTGCTGGTGCGCGATCCACTTGAGCACGCCCGCTCGCTGTATTTGGAGATGGTGAAAGCCCACGGCTATGCCGGCAGCTTCGGCGACTGGCTGGCGATCACCAACCTGCACGACTATGTGTTGTTGTTTTTGCAGGAGCAGGCTGCTCTGTATGGGGGTGTGCCTAGCCAACTGACCGTGCACAACTACAGCCGCATCCGAGCGGCGATCCTGCCGGCTCTGCGCCAATGGTTGGACTTGCCGGCTGCCAGCACCGATTGGCCGCTGCCGCCGAGACAGCGCGTCAACCGCTCCTTCAGTCGCACGGAGCTTGGACTGCAGCGCCGGCTCAATCGGGTGCTCGGGCGAGGTGCCGGTGGGTTCGGCCGGCTGCTGGTGCGGTTACGGCCCCAGGCCGAAGCGGCCAGGCCTGGCGCGTCACCGGCTGAGGTGGAGAGGTTTCGCGCCCGGTTGGCCCCTGTGGTGTGGGGCATCAATCAGCATGTAGCTGCGGGGCAGGAGTTGCAGGGCTGAACGGGCCATACAGTCGCCGCAATCATGGTCGGAGCTATGTCTGCCCTCACCCGGTGCCTGAAAGAGGAAGCCGCGGCGATTGCGGCAGCGGCCGGGCGGCTGCCGGCGGATCAGGTGGAGGCGGCGCTGGAGCACTTGGAGGCCTGTGCGGCCCGGCGGGCCAAGCTGGTGATCAGCGGGGTGGGCAAAAGCGGGATTGTGGCCCGCAAGATCGCTGCCACCTTCTCCTCGATCGGCCTGATGGCGATCTACCTCAACCCTCTTGACGCCCTGCACGGCGATCTGGGGGTGGTGGCCGCCGACGACCTGGTGCTGCTGCTCTCCAACAGCGGTGAAACCGAGGAGCTGCTGGCGATCTTGCCCCACCTCAAACGCCGCGGGACCCCCTGCATGGCCCTGGTGGGCCGCACCGCTTCCAGCCTGGCCCGCGGCTGCGCCGTGGTGCTCGATGGCTCGGTGGATCGGGAGGTGTGCCCGCTCAACCTGGCCCCCACCGCCAGCACGGCGGTGGCAATGGCGATCGGTGATGCCCTGGCGGCGGTGTGGATGGAGCGGCGCGGCATCTCCCCGGAAGATTTCGCCCTCAACCACCCGGCTGGTTCGCTGGGCAAGCAGCTCACCCTCACGGCCGCGGATCTGATGGTGCCGGTGAGCCGGTTGGCGCCGCTGCAGCCCCAGGCCACCTTGCCGGAGGTGATCGCCCACCTCACCACCGATGGAGTGGGGGCCAGCTGGGTGGCCCGCCATGCTCCTGGCGAAGAGGCCCAGCTGGCAGGCTTGATCACCGATGGCGATCTGCGCCGCGCCCTGCAGGCCCATGGGCCCGAGCAGTGGAGCCAGCTGCGCGCCGCCGATCTGATGACGCGCGACCCGATCACGGTGCTGGGCTCCACCCTGGCGATTGAGGCGCTGGAGCAGATGGAGCGCAACCGGCGCAAGGCGATCGGGGTGCTGCCGGTGCTTGATGCACGCGGCGAGGTGGCGGGCTTGCTGCGTCTACACGATCTGGTGCAGGCCGGGCTCGCCCCTGGCAATCAGCCGCCAGCTCTGTAAGCCCAGATCAGGGCACCCCTGCCCCTATCTAAATGCCCATCAGCGTGCAGCCTCAACGTGCCAGGCCAGCTGCGATGGCCCGCGCCTGCTCCAGCTGCTCGGCGGTGTCCACCGACAGCGACTCGCCGGCTACCGGGAAGCTGCCGATGCCGATGCCGGCCTCGATCAGGCGCAGCTGCTCAAGCTTCTCGGTGTGCTCCAGGGGCGAGTGGGGCAGGGCATTCCAGCGCTGCAGCACATCAGCGCGGTAGCCGTAGAGGCCCACGTGGCCCCAGAAGGTGGTGTGGGCGGGCCAGTGCGCCGGGTCGACGCCGCGCACATGGGGCAGGGCAGAGCGGGAGAAGTAGAGGGCGCGGCCATCGGCGGCCAGCAGGGTTTTCACCACGTTGGGGTTATGCACCTTCTCCGCTCCCATCCGGTAGACGGGGGTGAGCACCTCCGGGGTGGGGCTGCGGCGGCTGAATTCGGCCGCCATCGCATCGATCACCGCCGGATCGATGAAGGGCTGATCGCCCTGCACGTTGATGATCAGGGTGCGGGCGGGGTCGCTGCCGCCGGCGCGGGCCACCAGCTGCTCGGCTACTGAGGCGATGCGCTCGCTGCCCGATTCACAGGCGGGGCTGGTGAGCAGGGCTTCAACGCCCCATTGCCTGGCGCGCTCGGCCAGGTCCTGGCTGTCGGTGCAGAGCACCACCGCAGCCGGGGCTTGGGCGGCAGCGCAGCCCTCCAGCACCCGCTGCAGCATCGGTTTGCCGCCGATGTCGGCGAGCACCTTGCCGGGCAGGCGGCTCGATTCCAGCCGTGCCGGCACGGCCACCACACAGGGCAGGCTCATCATTCCCAGAGGCGAAAGGCGGCGTCGCGGGCGGCAAACCACTCGGCCGCCAGGCCTTCGCCCATGGTGCGCTGCTCGCGAAACCAGGGGCCGCCCAGGGTCCAGTGCAGCAGCGAAGCGTCTTCGGCCTTGGCGGGGTCCTGCACCGCCACCAGATGGTTCCAGCCCTCCGGCAGGGCGCCGATTGCGTGATCGCCCTCGAGCCAGTGGAAGCGGTGCAGCTCCAGCCCCGAGGCGGTGTTCACATAGTCGGCGGTGAGGGCAGTGCAGCGGCTGCAGTTGAGCAGCATCAGCGAACTCCAGTTTTTCTTGGGGTAGGCGCTCTGCACTTCCCCCATAAACTTCACTGTTTCCCTGGGCACGTGCTCGTGCTGCCTGCACATCACCGCCATCTGTTCGTCGCGCAGGGCCCAGAGCGCGGCGATGTCGCCGCGGGCGAGCATGTCGCAGTCCATGAAGATGGCCCAGCCCTGGTAGCCCATCAGGTGGGGCACCAGGAAGCGGCTGAAGGAGAAGGCGGTGCTCTGCTTGGGGTCGCGGGCGCGCCAGTAGAGCCCCTGGGCTTCCAGCTGGGGCGTCACCAGTGGCGTGATTGCCAGCGGGACGCTGCTGTGCTGCACGAGGCTGTCGATCAGCACATTGGTGGCGGCCCGCTCGCGCGGGTCGACGCCGATGAAAACGGGAATGGGCGCGCTCATGGCGGTGAGCGTAGGTGGCGGCTTCAAGCGTGTTGCTTTGCACCGTCACCGCTGAACCTGGGGTGTGTGTTTCACGGCCTGTTGCACGGATTGGATCTGATGTCGGGCTAGTCCTCGCGTCACCCTGATGCACTTCCAGCTCTAAGATGGACAGATGACCAACAGGGGCTCGTGCTATGCGCAGATTGAATGTGGCTCAGGCCAAGGCCCAGCTCTCTGCCCTGCTCGATGCCGTTGAGCAGGGCGAAGCCATTGAAATCAGCCGGCGCGGGGTGCCGGTGGCGCGGCTCACAGGGGTCTCCCAGCACGCTGTGCAAGGGTTTGATCTGCCTTCCTTCCTGGCCGCAACCACCCGTCAACCCTTGCATTCCACCAGTGCTGCCGAGCTCGTGAGAGAGCTGCGTGAGGGAGCTCGGTATTGAGGCCGCTCTATCTGGACACCGCGGTGTTGGTGGCCACCTTGGTGCATGAACCGGGCACAGCTGTTGCCCATCGTTTCCTGCAAGATGCACGCGATCTCCCCTGGCTGATCTCGCCATGGGTGGATACAGAGTTGGCTTCTGCGCTGGCCCAGCAGCGCAGGCGTGGTGTAGTGGATGCGCACGAACGCGATTGGGCGTGGCATCGGTTTCAGGAGCTACGGGAGAGGCGCTTGCAGGTGCAGGAACTGGCGGCGGCGGATTTTGACGTTGCGGCTCGGCTCTGTCTTGCTGATGCGCCCCCCTTGCGGGCGGGGGATGCCCTGCACATTGCTCTGTGCCTACGCCTGAAAAGTTGTCTGGTCAGTTTTGATCAAGCCATGGGCGCCGCTGCTGCCCATCACCGGGTGGCGATTGAGCTGCTGCAGATGGGTCAGAACAACGGCTAACTCGCTTGCGGCCAGACGCGCCCCTGCTCAGCTCAGCCCCTGGAGCCAGTCGGCCACCGTTTGAATCAACAGTCCGCCGCAGCGCTCGGGAGCATTCATCAGCGCACCGAAATCCCGCAGGTCACCAGTGATCAGCGCATCGGCCTGGCAGGCATGGGCTGCCCTGTAAATCGGCCAGTCTTTCTCCGGCAGCCCGGCCGGAGAGGCCGGATCCAGGCCTGCACCAGGCAGCCGTTCGGCCACCGAGCCCAGCCCACCCACCAGCGCCTCAAAGCGATCCAGGCAGGCCGGAAACTTACGGGCCAGGTTGCGCCGGGCTTCTTCGATGGCGTAGGCGCTGGAGAGCAGCTGCACCAGCTCGAGCTGTCCCAGCTGGAACAGCAGCGCCGCCTTGCCCTCGGGGTTGTGGGCGGCTGTGAACAGCACATTGGCGTCGAGGAACAGGCGCTTCACCCGTGCTGCAGCCGCTCCAGGATGCGCTGGCGCTCATCGGCCGAGAGTTGGTCGGCGCGATCCCAGGCAGCGATCTGGGCATCGCTGTACACCTCCAGTTCAAACACGGCCGCCGGTTTGAGCCGCAGCTCGCCATCTACTGCCTCCACGATCACGGCGCCGCCGGGGGTGATGCCGAGCTGCTTGCGCAGGGCTGCGGGCAGGGTGATCTGGCCGCGGCTCGACACGGTGAGCACGTCCCGCTGGAGGGCTGCCTTGGCTGGCGCGATTTTTTTCACCGAGCCTCTGCTGATAATCTGAATTTCAGCATAACCGCAGCCCCACCCCATGAGCTTCACCCTGATCGCCGGGCCCTGCGTGATCGAAAGTCGCGATCTGGTGCTGCAGGTGGCCGAGCAGGTGAAAGCGATCACCGATCGCCTTGGCATCCGCTACGTGTTCAAGGCCAGCTTCGACAAGGCCAACCGCAGCTCCGGCAAATCGTTTCGCGGGCCCGGCCCCGAGGAGGGTCTGGCGATCCTGCAGGAGGTGGGCCAGACCTTCAGCCTGCCGGTGCTGACCGACATCCATGAAAGCCACCAGGCCGCCGCCGCCGCCCAGGCGGTGGACGTGCTGCAGATCCCGGCCTTTCTCTGCCGCCAGACCGACCTGCTGGAGGCCGCGGCCAAGGCCGTGGCCGGCACCAACAAGGTGGTGA